>SYKU01000252.1 GCA_005808865.1 Acidobacteriota bacterium | reverse complement strand
TTGGGTGACCTCGATTGGGGTGGGTTGGCGAAGCGCGCACTCCGCCAAATTCCAGTTTTACCCCATGTTTATGGGGTCATCCAAATGGTTGGGCGCGCCTCAACCCTCACGGGCATGGCGATATGATGCATTGGTCAGGTGTCAGTTTGGTGGAGAACGAATGGTAGTTGGATGCGACTACACCCTGCAGAATCTGGATGTTGCCGAACTCCGGCACGGGCTGGCGGGAAACCACCGAACCGGTAGCGCTCGGGAACGGGAGATTTCTCGATGTCAGGCGCTCCAGCTTATGCCCCTGCGAACCGAGGTAGCCAAATTCGGCGACCGTGTTATCGTCCAACTGCCGCTGGAAGTTCAGTTCATACTGGATGACATACGGCGTCCGGCGGAAATAATCGTTCCCTAAGCCCTGCGGAGTCTGGACACACACGAACGGCGGACTCGGAACGCCGCACGCGGTGGCGCCTACCGTGAATGGGCTCCGAATCGTAAGATTGAGCAGTTGCGGATCGGCCGTGCTGGTAAGACGCCCGGACATGTTCCGGCTCATGTCAAAGCGCGGGTTGCCCGTATCCATGACATAGAAAACTCCCGCTCCCGTACGTACCGTCCATTTGGCGGTCGGGCTCCATGCGATGCCGAGGCGGGGCGCGAAGTCGTTGCGATCGTTCCGGACCAACCGGTCGCCAAGGCGTCCATCGCGGGCCGCACAGATGCGGGGCTCGAAACGGATCGGCGTATTTTCGTAAAGGTCGCCAGTGCCGATCCGGATAAAGCAGGGATGCAGCCCCGGGGCGTCATAGGCTTGCGGAAAAAAGATATTCATCGTGGAGTTGTTTTTTGACGACCACGGCGGCAGGTACTCATATCTGAGACCCGCGCTTACAGTAAGACTGGGCCGAACTTTCCAGGTGTCGTCGATGTAATACGCCTGTGCCACGGAATTGGCTGATGGCGAGCGCGCCGGCGTCCTGGGTTTGCTGCACGTACCCCAGCATATAGTCCCCGAAGCCATAACCGGTCGCGATCGTCTGGAATCCGAGAACGCCGCGTGCGTTCTGATTTCCGATCTGGTTGAATCGGTCGCGGCGAACCTCACCGCCGAACTTGAGCGAGTGTTTGCCGTGCGTCCACGAGACGTTGTCGGGCCACTGGAACAAGTGATTGTTGATCACAAAAGGCCCGTTGACGTCGTCTCCGAAGCCGCTGAAGCCGGTTACGCTTATACCTGGCGTGCCCCAAGCGGGCGGAGCCGGGTCGATAAGGCCGATGCCGAACTCTTTGATCGGATTGCGCTTGCCGCCGAGTTCGTTACCGAAACTGTTTGAAAAGCCGCTGTAACCGAAACGGAATTCGTTTACCACGTTAGGTGCGATCACGCGGACATTCGAGAGCATGGCCTGCTTCACGTCAAGATTCAGCGAGTGTCCGTTCAGCTTGAGGGCAGGCTGTATCTGCAGCTCATCCTGCCAGCTAAACCGGCCGAACCAGTTGGATTTCGCAGACTCCACAAAGTCGATGCGCTGATTGAACTGGTCCTTGTTGGTGACGTTGTTTTGCAGCGAAAGGTGGTTGTTCGCCAAGCCCGCGGCCGCTACGTTGGGTTCGGGGTAAAACTCCAGCAGCTTGATGGCAATTGGATCCAGCCGGTTCGTTGGAATGATGTTGCCGGGAAAGGGAAGCTTGTTACCCGCGGCATCCCTATTCAAAGGATCGCGCAGAATCGTGCCCGGCAAGACCTGAGAGAAATTTCCGGTACGCATTGCTGCAGGGGGAGTGCTGTAGAGGACCTGGCTCTGACGCCGCATGCGGAAACCTTCGAAGTTGGAGCTAAAGAAAAGCCGGTCTCTGCCGTTGAACAGTTTCGGGATTTCAACGGGGCCACCGAGCGCGAAGCCGTATTGGTTCCACTTGAATGGCGCGGAAACAGGAACCGACGTAGTGAAACCGAATGGACGGGCGTCGAGCCTGTTGTTTCGGAGAAATTCAAACAGCGCGCCGTGATAGGCGTTCGTCCCACCCTTCGTAGATACGTTGATCTGTGCCGCGGCGCGCCCAAACTCCGCCGAGTACACGCCCGTCTGCACTTTGAATTCCTGGAGAGCGTCGATAGATGGCAGAAAGAGGTAAGTGTTGAAGTTCACATCAGTGTTGGCCATGCCATCGAGAGTGTAGTTGTTGAACTCGCGGCGCATGCCGGCCACGGAAATCTGCTGATTTCCGCGGTCGCCTCCCTGGCGGCTGGTGGCCGCTCCGCCGTTGGCAAAATTGGCGTTCACATTTGGGCTGAGCGCCACCAGTTGGATAAAGTTCCGGCCATTCAGCGGCAGTTCGACGATAGCTGATTCTCGATCACTGTGCCAAGCGTGACAGTGTCGGTCGTGAGCAGCGGAGCGCCGCCAGACACTTCGATTGTCTCCCCCACCGCCCCGACGCGAAGCTGGAAGTCGATGCGGGCGACCTGCTGCACCTGTAAAACAATGTTGGTGTGGATTTCGGTTGCAAAGCCCCTCATTTCGGCTTTAACGGAGTAGACGCCGGGATTCAGCGCCGGAAATGCGTAGTTGCCGGAGTCGTTCGTAGCAGTGCTGCGAACCAAACCGGTTTCCGAATTCGAGGCGGTTACGGTTACTCCAATCGTCACCGCGCCGGTCGTATCCGTGACCACGCCGGTGATTTCACCGAGCGTCTGGCCGAAGGAAGGTAGAGCCGCAAGGGCGGCCAATAGAAGAACCCGTTTAAACCCCATGGTCATTCACACTCCTTTCAACCGCAACTGTAAACCTTGTTAACGCCGGTCCAGCCGAACCAAGGTCCGGTCCAGCGCCGCGAGATTCGGCTTTCCGCACATCCCCATTGTGCGTGCCGATTCGCTCTGCAACATCTCGAGCACAGTTGTGACACCTTCCGCGCCATAAGCCGAAAGGCCCCATAACACTGGACGGGTCACAAGTACCGCCCGAGCTCCCAGCGCCAGCGCCGCGATAACATCGGAGCCACGCCGAAATCCGCCATCTATCAAAACAGGCATCTTGCCCGCCACGGCATCCATCACGGCTGGAAGAGCATCAATGGGCGCCGCCAAGCCGTGGACCGCGCGTCCGCCATGATTGGAAACAACGATTCCGTCCGCTCCACGTTCGATAGCCATGCGCGCCTCTTCGGGAGCCATGATGCCCTTGAGGATCACCGGAGTCTTCGCCGCGCGCCGCACCTGGTCGACGAGGGCCCAATCGGCACGCGGACTGGCCAGATTCACAAGCTTTAGCGGACTGCCGGCTCCATCCGCCGCCGATTGGAACGGCATCCCGACCGTCAGGCACACCGCCTTACATCCGGTCTGGACAGCTTCTTTGACTCGGGTCAGAACCGGTTCCATGTCCGGCTCCGGGTAAATCTGATACCACAGCTCCGACTGCGATTCCGAGGCGATCTTTTTGATGGATAAACTGGAGCGCGAACTGAGCACGACCGCCGCTTTCGCGGCTGAGGCACCGCGCACGAGGGCGAGTTCTCCTTCGGCGTGGAAACGGCCTATACCCGCGGCGGGACCCACCAGGATCGGCGCGTACATCTTCGAACCAAACAGATCGAGGCGGAGATCGAGTTCGTGAACATCAACCATCACGCGGGGATGGAAGACGATGCGGTCGAATCCCCGACGCTCTCCACTGCCTTGAATTTCCGAGAAGGCTCGCGCGGGAAGCGAGCGCCGCGCGACGTCTTCGAATTCAAAAGTGTTGACGAGTTCGTTGCGCGGCGCGATTCGGCCGGGAGGCTCGCCGGCCAATCGCGGGCCGAGCTCCTGTCCTCTGAGAAGGGGCGACCCCGCCATCCACAATCCGAGACTTTCGAGCGCGCGGCGGCGCGTCCAGTTCACGCCCATGGGAAATTGGTCCTGACCAAGGTGCGGTCGACAGAGCGGAGGTTAGGCCGCCCGGTAGTGGCCATCGCTAAGGTGAGTTCGGCCTGAATTATCTCGAGGACTCTCTGCGCGCCCGCGGGCCCGTAGGCAGCGAGTCCCCAGCGCGTAACGCGGCCGAGACACACGGCGTTCGCGCCGAGTGCAAGAGCCTTCAGCACGTCGCTTCCGCGCCGGAATCCGCTGTCCACCAGAAGCGCGATTCGCCCTCTTACCTCGTCGGCGATCTCGGGCAGCACTTCAAGCGTCGAGCAACCGTGGCCGACACGGCGCGCGCCGTGGTTGGAGACGACAATCCCGCTCACACCGTTCTCGACGCACTGGCGCGCGTCGGCCGCTGTCACAACTCCCTTGATCAGCAGCGGAACTTTAACCGAGGAGCGCCAAGCAGACAGGAATTTCCAATCAAGGACCTGCGCCCGGACTCCGTAGGGCGCCGGCGCCTGGGCTGCGGCACGCGGATTGCGGCGGCCCCGTGATCCCTGGGGGTTATTCTCGTCGATTTCGCCGTACCCACCGAGGTGGCGGTCGTGGAGCGCCCGTTCCCGGTAGGGACCAACCGGGCCGTCGACGGTCCATGTGATCGCCGCACAACCGGCATCCTGCGCCCGCTCGATGCGATCGACGGTTCCCTCGACCGTATCCATGCGATAAAGCTGGAACCAGGAGGGTCCCTTGGCCGCCCCGGTGATCTTGTCTATGGGAAACGAGGCGCCGCTGCTGATTATCATTGGGGTATTCGAGGCGGCGGTCGCACCCGCGTGCATGCCCAACTCGCCATCAGGGTGCAGCGGTCCCTGCCCTGAGGTGGGCGCAACCAGTATCGGGTATTTCAGCTTGTGGCCCAGGATTTCGGTTGAGCAGTCGATCGCGCTCACGTCGGCCATTCCACGCGGGATCAGGCTGACCCAGTCAAAGGCTTGACGGTTACGGCGCGCGGTCGCTTCTCCGTCGCTGGACCCCATCATGAAGTCGTAGATGTCGCGCGGCAGCTTTGCGTATGCGACCGGCTCAAAATCGAAGGCCGTCTTGAGCTCGCTCATTGCAGGAACGCGGCTGTGATCCCGGAAAGGATCCAGTTGTGAACGCAAGAGGGGCGATCCGGCCAGGAAGCCTGCCAGTCCACGCAGCGCCGTGCGTCGCGTGACGCTGGTGCACCAACCTTGCTCCGATCGAGTCATGGTCGCTCCCGTGGCTCAACGCCGGCTGTCAATACTCCATCGGACAGATGGATCAATGCTCACAACGCCAGCGACGCGCCCCTACCGCATAAGCGTTATACATCGTGAGCCGCGTGTTGTCAAACTGTGAGGCTGTCCTGAAACGTTCCCGGCAAGACCAAAGCGAGGTATGATCGGGAACTCGGAAATCCGCACACAGGCTCCCTCACCGCTGGACTGAGATGAGACATCATTTCGGGGACGCTCGATGACTGCGAAGACTGGGGACCTTTCTTCAGAACGTGTAATGCAATCCGAGTTGGTTGCTGCGCGCCTGGTTGCCGCCAATCAGTCCCGTAATGAGGACGAAGTTCGGATTGCCGCGTCCACCGATCGGGCTTCCGAAATTCGCGTGATTCATGAAGTTTATACTCTCCCACCTGAACTGCAGCTTGCGTCCCTCCCACGGCATGGCGAAATCCTTAAGCACCGAGAGATCTCCGATAACCGCGCCTGGTCCAGCCGCAGGCGTTCTGCCAACACTGCCGAAGGTGAGCGCACCGGGCACCACGAATGTGCCAGCCTGGCGGAGAATCGCTGCCTATATCATTCGAAGCCCGGGCGGATGCATGTACCCCTCGCTGCCTCCGCCGATCGCAAGCGATGGACGAACACAAGCCGCCAGTCACCGCCGTGAATTGGGGCGGCTGCGATTTGTGCCCTGGGTATCATGGGCGTCGGGTGCTTGCGCCTCATTTACATCTCTGGTAAGGTTTTACTGAAGTTAGCGGTCATCGACAGACTTATGCGCAAGCTCCTCATCGTTTTGACCTTACTTTTTCTTTGTGCCTCTGCATATGGGCAGGGCGTGATCGTCACGGTCGCCGGCGCGGACTGGAGTTTTCCGGGCAACGGGAAGCTCGCAACCGACGCGCCTCTCGGCGCGCTGCTCGGAGTAACGGTCGACCTACGCGGCAATCAATACATCGCCGACAACGAAAATCACACCGTAATGAAGGTAAGCCGGGATGGCATCCTCACGGTAGTCGCGGGGAACGGGCTGCCGGGCTTCACCGGCGACGGCGGTCCCGCCACCAGCGCGTCGCTGTCGGGCCCCTCAGGCGTCGCGGTTGACCCCAGCGGAGTCTTGTACATTGCCGAGATCGGCAACCGCCGCGTGCGGCGGGTTGGAATCGACGGTATCATCACAACCATCGCCGGAAACGGGGAGGCGTCATCAAGCGGCGATGGCGGTCCGGCGACCCGCGCCTCGCTCGGCGGGCGGCCATTCGCACTCGCGCTCGATGCCGGCGGAAACCTGTACATCGGCGATCCGGACGCGCACCGGATCCGCAGGGTAACCCCAACTGGCCTGATCACGACCGTTGCCGGCACAGGCCAGCCAGGTTTTTCGGGCGACGGCTCGGCTGCCGTTTTCGCGGAGCTGAGTTCACCGATCGGCGTAGGCGTGGATGCCAACGGGAACCTCTACATCGCAGACGGAGGGAATTTCAGAGTACGAAAAGTGACGGCCAACGGAATTATCACCACCATCGCAGGTGGAGGGTTGTCCTCGCGCGAGGGTGTTCCGGCGACCAGTGCCGCCATGGTCCCCTTCGGTTTGACGGTCGATCCGGCGGGAAATGTGTATATCGCCGACATCCAAAACTTTCGCATCCGCAGAGTCGGTACGGACGGTTTGATTCGCACAGTGGCAGGAAACGGCCAGCAGGGATTTTCCGGTGACGGCGGGATAGCCGTCGCCGCTTCCATCAACTTCCCGGTCGCAGCGGCGCTCGACGATTCGGGTGTGCTGTACTTTGCCGACCGTGCCACGTTCCGTTTGCGGCGGGTTTCGACGACCGGATTGATCACGACCGTGGCCGGGAACGGGCAATACCGCGCCTACCGCGATGGCATAGCCTCGACTGACGCGCCGCTGCGGTCGCCTGACGGCTTGGGCGTGGATTCCGCCGGAAATTTGTATTTCGCCGAAAGAGACCGCGCCCGAATCCGCCGGGTGTCCCCAAATGGAGTTATTTCCACGGTCGCGGGCACGGGCGATCACGGCTTTTTTGGCGATAACGGACCCGCGCGGAACGCGGCCCTGTCCTTTCCTCGTGGCCTGACTGCCGATGCGGCCGGAAACCTTTACTTTTCCGACGGATTTAATCACAGGATCCGAAAAATCACTCCGGCGGGCATCATTACCACAATCGCGGGCAATGGGATTCCGGGTTTTGCAGGCGACAACGGACCTGGCACGGGCGCGGCAATTATTCTGCCGGAGGGTGTCGCCGCCGACGCTGCCGGTAACGTATACTGCGCGGTGCCTCTCGGTCAGCGCATTCGCCGGATCAGCCCGACGGGCATCATTACAACGTTCGCCGGCAACGGCAAGAAGGGATTCGCGGGCGACGGCGGACCAGCGTCCCAGGCATCCCTGAGCTCACCCTTCGGCGTCGCGGCTGATTCGAGCGGCAACGTCTACATTGCCGATACGAATAACCACCGCATCCGCAAGGTTACGCCGGACGGCAGGATCACCACGGTAGCCGGCACCGGAAAGCCGGGATTTTCCGGAGATGGAGACAGGGCGCTGCTTGCCGATCTCAACAACCCCGTATCTATCGCAGTTGACTCGCAGGGCAACATTTTCGTCGCGGATCAACGCAATGAAAGGGTTCGAAAAATCTCGTCAAGCGGCATCATCACGAGCGTCGCGGGAACGGGCAGGACTGGCTCGGCCGGAGACGGCGGCCCCGCAAGCAGCGCGGATCTGAATACGCCGAACGCGCTCGCGGTTGACTCCGGGGGAAACGTGTACCTTAGCGACACGGGAAACACCCGCGTGCGAGTGGTTCTGACCGCGGCGCCGAGGTTCGAAACTTCCCCTTCCGAAATTCAGTTCACGGGCAATTCCACGGGACCGCCCACGGC
>SYKU01000251.1 GCA_005808865.1 Acidobacteriota bacterium | reverse complement strand
GCGGCAAGTGCGGCAAGCGATCGACGACTTTGTTGAAGTCTACAACGAAAAGGCAGCGCCGTTTGAATGGAAGAAGGCAGTCGTGTTCCCTTCCGGCCCCAAAGCCAAGTACTCTGACTTATGCAACTAGGTACTAGGCATCCGCAAAGGCAATCGCATAAGGAAGCAGGGCGAACTGCAACCCCCCATCCATTTCCAGCATCGAACCCCGTCGTGACCAGAATTCGCCGGGCCGCTCGATTGCGGCGGCCGCGGAAAACTCGTCCAGCATGCGCACACGGACCCCCGCGCCAACGCTGCGGCCGGTTAGGCGAACGACACGCGGTTGGTCGGTCAGATTGGCGATAATCAATCGCCGCCGCCCCTGCCTGGTGAGCAGAACTGCTTCCACTTCCAGCTTCCGGCTGCTTCGCACGGCGGCAACCTCACCGCCTTTGAAATCCGCGGCCGCGGCCAGCACGTGATAGACCGGAAACACCGCACCCGCGAGCGAAGGGAACTTATCCGGCAACGGAGACCCCGCGGCCGTCTCCATTACGCCCCGCCAACCCACAGTTTCGTAATAAGTGACGGAAGCAGCCCCGCCTTCCGCAAGATACTTAAGACTGCCAACGGTCCAAGCTGCGGCGAACAGCGAAGGCTGACGCGCATCCACGTCGGCGGGCAGTTCGCGGGGCGGACCGGCGGGCGCGGACAGCGCCTCCGTGGCGTTCGGATTAAACCGCGGCTTCAACGTCACCGGACTGACGAAGATCGGCAGACTCCCGCAAAACTTGCGGGCGGAGAAGAGAGAAGCAGCCTGCATCTCGAGCGTTTCCACAAGGCTGAGATTGTCGAACGCGTGGACCTGCGGATTGACCGAATAGGTCACGCTATCGGCGGCGGCAATCGGCGGCCGGCCGCGATTGAGTTCCGTGAAATAGGCGTCGGTTCCCGCCGCCAGCTTCGCTCCGGGGGCGTGTGCGTTCAGGTGCTTCCGTGCGAGTTCCAGCCAGTTTGCCCGCGTCGAGCTTTCCTGGCGATGGAACACCAGGTAGTGCCGTACGGGCACCTTCGTTTTCGCCAGCGCATCCGCCAGCCCGCGCAGTTCCGCCTCGGGATTCTGGTCGAGATGGAGCGCCACTTCGAGCGACGTGCCAAGCGCCCGAGCCTGTTCCGAGGCAGCTTGCAAACGGCGGCCGAAGCCGGCATCCGCCAGGCGGACGTCCACGCGCAAGTGAGCGGGAGCGATTCGTTTCAGCAGCGCCGCCTCCTTCGAAGCGAGGGCGTCTGAAACGCTCGACACACCGAGTCCGATAGATGGCATGGGCCTGCTTGCTCCGGGATCGATGCTCAACTCGACCTGGCGCGCACCACCGCCATTTGACTGGCGCTCCTTCGGCAGCGTCCCCTTCAGCCGGACGCCAACCGACTGACGTATATGATCTCCGGCCTTAACCTCGGCGGGGAAAGGCAGACCGAGCGGGGTGCAGTAGGTTTTGAAAGAAGCGTCCGTCCAGTTCCGCTGGTCCTCCATTTCGAAAGTGTCGCCGGTCATTCGGACTTCGGCCTCGACGGAAGGAGCGACCGCATGCGTGAGTGCGCGAATGTCGAAAAACGGCTGGTTCGGGGCGATATCGGCCGGAAACTGCCCAGGCGCGATCTCTCCGTTGACCTTCTCGACCGTTACCCGCTTTCCGGCGATGTCCGCCGCATGCAGGACACAGAATCCTATGCGATTCCGCAGGAACGGCGAGCGCGCGGAGCCGTCGAAATCGAATTGCAGCGTGCCGTCCTTTTCGCCCGTCAGGCTTCCCTTCCAGACAAAGTCGACCGGCGAGGCCTTACAGGTGACCGTGAAGGACAGACGGAAGCGGCCGGATTCCTGCTCGATGAGGAGATCGCCGACCTGCGGGCGAATCGTACCCCAGTTGCGGTCGCGGACCGCCGCGTAAATACCGCGCAGCACTTCCGAGTCCCCTGCTCGGACATAGCGCACTAAAGCCGATTCCGGCTCGAAAACGAGCGAGAGCGGCCCGGCGTGTAATTCGATCTGCCGTGGAGGCGGCGCCGCCCCGCCGTAGAGCAACTATTCGCGCGAGGGCCTGTCAGTCGCGCTTCTCGCACGCAACGCGCATGGCGCGGAAAGCATGAGTCCAAGCAGATCCCGTCTGCGGATTTCCATGTCAATCTCCTTAGCGCGTGCGTCTGTGCGCGTCCGCGCGTACGCTCACCAGTTTAGACGATTGTGGAAGAGGCCGATGTCGTTAAAGCTCCGAGTCGAGCCGGAACTTCACCTTCTTGTGGAGGAAGCTGTCTTCGTCGCCGATGACGATGCGCTCGGCACCGGCGAACCCCTCAACCAGGAGATACCGGGGCCGCACCGTGCCCGGCAGAATGTATTCGACATCGTGAATGAACGATTCGCCCGGCGCCAGCGCCCTTGAAGGTATCGCCTTCTTGTAACGGCTGCCGCCGCTGTCCACCAGAATGGCGGTCAGATCGCCTGAGTGCAGTCCGGCGCGGCGTGCGTCGCTCGAAACCCGGATCTTAACGGCGTAGCGTGGCCCCACTCGCCGGGCGATCTCAACCGAGACCCCAATGTGGCAATCGATGTAAATGCCGCATAACCGCTTGGCTTGACCACGATCGAGCAGAATTTCGCGGCTCATCAACGAAACCGCCACGAGAACAACGGTATATGAGATAACCCACGCGACCATGACGGCGCCGATCGTCGCGGAGGTAGCGCGCTTGCCCCTGACGAAAGCCCACAGCGAACACGCTCCCGCGCACAATAACCCCAACGCCGAGCATATAAAGAGCAATAGGCCCATGCGCTGAGAGTAACGCTGGGGGCGTTACGCTGTAAAGGACACTTTGATTTAGAGCCGACTCAGCGCAGAGCCAGTGGCTGATCTCCGGGGCTAAACGATAGCCCCACCGACGCCCGTATCTGATTTCGCTGATTCGCTCGAATCGGCAAGCCGACGCCGGAAAATTTCGCGTACTCGACCTGCATATTCAGGAAAAGTATCTTGCGCAGCTGGTAGGTCGCTCCGCCGCCTGCGCGTCTCGACTTGTAGCCGGAGGCCAACTGGGTTGTACCCACCGCATTGTTCTCGTTGAAGCCCGAATGGGCGTTGAAGTGCCACTTCTTCACCGCCGTGTACGTGAAAATGGAATTAAAAAACTGCTGCTTGGACGTCAGGATAGCGCCATTTCCCGGCGTCGAACCGCGCGCGTAGTTGATAGCCAGACTTGACCGGCGGAACGTCTTGATAAGTCTTCCGCCCACGTCCGGAATGCTGGTAACGGTCTCCGCGATTTCGAATCCAAACGGCTGGCCGATGATAGCCGCAACCTCGGGGACGATTGTGACCCCCCGTATTCCAAGCGTGTAGATCCGGGAAACACCGGCCTGAATGGAAACATCCCAAGTGCGTCCCAGCCGGGTCCCAAACGAAGACCGGAGTGTCTGGATCGAACTAGATCCGAAGATACGCGTGTAATCGATCGTCGACAGCGCGTAGTCCATACCCACGTTGACGTTACGAGTGATCCGGTATACGGCGTCGCCGCGCACGCGGTTGCCGGACGCGCCGGCCTGTCCGTTCCCGCGATGGGTGGAAAAGCGATCCGCCCCGCCATTGAATGAAAGGCGAGCGCTTTTTTGGAACGTGACATCCACGAGCGTGGCGGTGGATTTGACACGCCCGCTCAGGATTTCAGTCTCCGGCGTGGCCGATCCCAATCTCCGGTCGTTGAACGCTTGCTGCCCTGTATTGCCAAAATAGGAGTACCCGCCCGAGAATGAACTGGTGCTCTCTCCGAGCGATACGGAGATCCGCTTGGTGAGCCGGCGTGACACGGTGAACTGCAGGAACTGGTTGCTCCCATCGCGAGACGAATTCCCCGTGTATTGGCGGAAATTTCCGTTGTAGTTGAGGTTGAGGGATGTTCTGCGCCAAACGCGGCCGCCGGTCAATCCAATAACCGCATCTCCCCCGTAAATATTTGCGTACACCGGTTCGGCCGCCTGGTTCTGACCAAAAGCGACCGACCGGAAAAGCGGTGATCCGGTTTCGAAGGACGAATTCAGACTGAGATGGGGCCGGAAGGTCAAACCGCCTCCGCCACCGCGGCCTCCGCCGCCTCCGCCTTTGCGGCTGAGAACTGAAGGGCCCGTATAGTCTTGACCCGCAGCCAGCGCCACCCAAATCAGCGGCAGAATCGCCAGCTTCATGGTTGCCACCGCCGGACTCCGGCGAGCGCGGGAATGGTCCCCTGATTACCCACTGAGTTTTATTATATCGCGACAAGTTCAGCGCGAGCGGCGCGGGAACTGTTAAGGTATACCGTATATGCGACCACCGATCTTCCGCCTGCTCCCCTTGTTCTGGGTTGCTCTACTTCCAGGTCAGCAGGCGATGACGATTGAGGAGTACGAACCAAAGACCGTGCTCGTCGTGCCAGAGCATCACCCGACGCGGTCCAAATTTCCTTTCATCGACATTCACACGCACCACAGGGATACCTCTCCGGGCGCCCTCACCGCTCTGCTGAAAGACATGGATCAGCTGAACATGCGCATCATGGTGAACTCTCCGGTGAACGGCAGTTGGGGCGATCGCACAAAGCAACTCGCCGACGGGTTTCGCACCTTCAACAAAGACCGGTTCGTTACCTTTACGAATATCAACCTCAAAGGGATCGGTTCGCCGGATTGGGGAAGGGCGACGGCCGCGCAGCTCGAAGCCGACATCAGGAACGGCGCAGTCGGGCTGAAAATATGGAAAAACTTCGGTTTGTCGGAAAAGGACACAGACGGCAAGCGCGTTCCGGTTGACGATCCGCGGCTCGACCCCGTCTGGGACGTGTGCGCGAGATACAAGATCCCCGTCCTCATCCACACGGCCGACCCAAAACCCCTGTTCATGCCCATGGATAAGTCGAACGAACGGTGGCTCGAACTGAAACTGCACCCGAACCGCGGCAGCGGAGCCATTCCATGGGAGCGGGTGATCGGGGAACAGCACAACCTGATCCGCAGGCACCCGAAGACGATTTTCATCGCCGCCCACTTCGGCTGGATGTCCCACGATCTTGGCGCCATGGGAAAGCTTCTGGACGAAATGCCGAACTTTCATCTGGACATTGCCGCGATTTTGGGTGAGATCGGCCGTCAGCCCCGCAACGCGCGCAGGTTTTTCATCAAGTATCAGGACCGCCTGCTGTTCGGGAAGGACCGTTACGACCCCGAAGAATACGGTTTCTATTTCCGGATTCTGGAGACGGACGACGAGTATTTTGACAACATCCGCAAGTATCACGGCCTCTGGAAGCTCTACGGCCTCGAGCTGCCGGACGAAACGCTAAAGGCGATCTACTACAGAAACGCGCTGCGCCTGGTTCCCGGACTCAACGCGGCCGGCTTCCCCAAATAGCTCTCTGGCTGCCGGGAGCGGACCCTTTCCGCCTCCTCTCGGCTGGGCCGCTTTCGCCTGATTTCGGGGCGCCGCGACGACGCACGCCGGCAACTTATTTCACGGATTCTCAGTTCCCAACGATCCGCCCATGCTCGAGCGTAACGCGGCGGCCCGCGAATGCCCCTACCTGCGGATCGTGCGTCACCATGAGAATGGTGCGGCCTTGTTTCTGGAGACCGGACAGCAGACCGATCACGATGTCTTTGTTCGCGTGGTCCAGGTTGCCTGTCGGCTCGTCGGCCAGAATGATTTTCGGATCGTTCACGAGTGCGCGCGCTATGGATACGCGTTGTTGCTCGCCACCTGAAAGCTGCGAGGGAAGATGATGGGCGCGGTCGACGAGGCCCACATGCTCCAAAGCCCGGCGGGCTTCGCTTTCATCGGTCATGCTGTGGAAGTATTGAGCGAGCATTACGTTTTCGACAGCGGACAGGTGAGGAAGCAGATGGAACTGCTGGAACACAAAACCGATCGTCTCGGCGCGAAAGCGCGCGAGCGCGGACCGGTTCAAGCTTCCCGTCTCGGAGCCATCGATCATGACAGTGCCGGCCGTCGCCTGGTCGAGGCACCCCAGAATGTTGAGCAGCGTGGTCTTGCCGGAACCCGAAGGTCCCATGATGGCGATCCACTCGCCGCGCGACGCGCTAAGGTTGACACCATCGAGCGCACGCACGGGGGGCCCACCCGCACCCGCGTAGTGTTTTGAAACGTTGACCAGTTCCAGAAGGGCAGGCATGCGGATCGATCAGTCTCCCCGGAGCACCTGCGCGGCTTCGAGACGCCAGATGCGCGATGCCTGCAGGAAGGTCGCAAGGGCGGCCACTGCAAGCGTGGTCGCCGCGACGGGAAAAAAAGCCAGCAGGTCGACGCCCGGCAAAATGCCCGGCGCGGATGGGAAAATGCGTTTTCCGATCCAGAACGCGGCAACGAGACCCGTTCCATATCCCGCCACCGTCGAAGACAGCGCGAGAGTCAGCGACTCGGCGAAAAAGAGGGACGCGATCGCGCGTTCGCCGGCTCCGATGGCCTTCATTATTCCGATTTCTTTTCGTCTCTCCAGCAGCAGTGCGCTGAAATTGGTTGTTACGCAGAGCGTGGTAATCGTCAGAATCAGAGCGCTGAGAAGGAAGAGAACGCTTCTGACTTTCAGCACCACGTTGGCCTCCGTCTCGGCGACGGCGTACAGCAATCGTACCTCGACGCCGGGAAATTTCCGAGCCATCCGCTCCCGCAGACCGGGCAGGCGCGGCGTGTCCGCGCGAACCTGAATCAGGCTCACGGACTCCTCCGGGCCAAGCGGCACAAGAATCTGCGCGTCCTCGGGTCCGCCCGTGGTGACAATACCGCGAAGCATGCACGGAGCACCGTCGAGTTCGACGCGTTGTCCGGCTGCGAGGCCGAAGTGTTTCGCGGCGTCGCCGCCGGCCAGACACTCTCCCTTCGCCGCCAGACGTTCGCCCTCGACGCGCCAAAAACCGGTCAAAGGAGCGGCGCGCCGGAAATCGATAGCCGCGACAACAACGGGTTCACCGCGCAACTGACCCACGGTGAAAAGAAACGGCGCGGCTGAGATGCCCGCCGTCTCAGCTTCTTCAACCGCTCTTCTTGGGACGGTTGTGCTCTCTCCGGTGGGTGCAAGGACAGCGTTGGCGCCGTTATGCCGGAACTCGCCGCGTAACTTTCGATCGAGATCCGAATAAACGCTGAAAAGCACCGTTGCGAGTCCGGACGCGACCGCCAATGCCGAGAACGTCACGAGGAGCCTGCGACGCCGGTAGCGGAGACCGCTGAGGACGAATCGCCAGAACATCAGGCTTCGCCTCGCAGGACTCTCGCCGGTTCCATGGAGAGCGCGCGTCGGATCGGATGGGCCGCTCCACCGAGGGCGACGAGCACGGCTACGGCGACCACCAAGGGCCCAAGCAAGGGGGCGATCGCGCCTCCCGAGTCGAAAACGGAACGTCCCACCCACTCGATGAGCGCCGCTCCGCCGAGCGACCCGATCACACCGCCCACCGCGCCTTCGAGCGCCACTTCGAAGGCAAACAGCGCGGCAATCAGCCACCCGCCGCCGCCGATGGCCTGCATGATCGCGATCTCCTGCCTGCGTTCAAGAACCATCGTCGTCATGACGCTCCAGACCGTAAGGCCCGCCGAAAGCAGGGCAGCCAGAGCCACCAGAAACATCAGTCCGCTCACTTTGCCCAGCACCTTTCCCTCGCTGTCGGCGACACGCCAAACCGGCTTTGCGGAAGTCGAAGGCAACGCTTCCTCGATTTGATGCGCGATCGACCTGATGTAAGGCGTGCAGTACCAGCGATCATACTCGGCCGGCGTCATCTTTTCGATGTCCCGGCGTGCGAAATCGTCTTCGGGTTTGGTGAGTGCGCCGACCTGCACCGCATCCATCTGTCCGGGACGGTTCACCAGCCGCTGCAAGACCTCCGAGCGGACGAACGCGCGGTCGCCTTCGTCGCCGCCGGTGTCCAGTATCCCTGTGACACGGAACGGCGTCCCGTACATCTCCACCGCGCCACCAGGAGCGAGAATCTTCAGACGCCGCGCCAGGGAAGCGCCCAGCATGCACTCGGCCGCGCGGGCATTCGGATCCGCGTCATCGATCCACGCGCCTTCCACTTTCCACGTAGAGGCGAAATTGCGCAGCCCGGCGGGCGTTACTATGCCGCCCGGGGACGCGACTCGCCGTCTGAACCACACGCCTGCCACGGGCGCGGTAAGTTCGACCGCCGCACCCTTGATCCGCGTGTTTGCATGCAGCGAAGGCGAAAAGCCCACGATATTCAGACTCCAGAAGATCGACCTGATCTTTGGAACGGCCTCCTCCGGAATGAAGTTCGCGGTAGAGACCGGTTGGTAGGAGATGCCGCCGATCTCGACGGGAAGGCTTGCGGCTCTGGGGGTAACCAGCAGATTCGCGCCCAGGCTCCTTAGTTCATGGTTCACCCTGTCGCCCACGTCGAGCATGACTCCCAGCATCGCCGTCGCGACCGCGGATCCCATTGCGACAGCGGCCACCGTCATGAGTTTGCGCCGCGGTGACCTGCGGACGGATTCCCCTACGAGCCGAAGGAACATGTCAGTGACGGAAGTACCGCCCGCCCGCGATCAGGTCGCCCGCTTCGACGACGAGCATATCGCCTTCAACGCGGGAAGCAAGCGGCACGGGATTGCACCCGCCGGCAATCCCAATCGTGGGAACGAAAATAGCCGACGCACAGTTCTTGCAAATGACGTTCGCGCCGTCCTGGTAGTAGCCTTGGCTGCCGCAGATTTCGCAGGCGTCGAGCGCCGTGGCAAGCGACTGATCCGGACGGCGGATCACGATCATGCGGATATTTACGCCGTCGTTCTGAAGGGTGAAGCGATGCAGGTTTCCGTCGCTGAAAACGGAAACCGGAATCCGTGCCCGGCCATCAACGACTTCGAGCGGCGTCGCCGGTGACAATTCCGTGGCCGACTTGGCGTAGATGAACTCCGCGGTGAGGGCGAGGATGAAGACGGACGCGGCCGCGCACGAACCTACGACCCAAAGGCGCTCGCGGCTGGCCGACCAGGTAGCCTTGCGAAGCGCTGCCCCTTCCAGGCCGTCGAGTCTCGGCTGAAGGCGTCCGCGCCAGTCCATCAGGAGGAGGAAAGCGGCCATCGCGAGGATGGTAACGACAAAGAAAACATCGTGCCGCACAATGGGTCCGATGAGGGCCATTTCTTCGCGGCTGCTTGGAAGAACTCCCCCTTCGGAAAGTTCGTGGAACCCGGTGATGGTCAACTGAACAGCCACCACCATCAATATCACGGTGGTCATACGGAAGAATCTGCCGATATTGATGCGGATCGAACCCCGGACGAAACTGACGCCGAACAGTATAGAGCAGGCGAACCCCGCGCATAAGGCGAAGACTTCGAGGATCCCGGCGGTATTGAACCGGACCGAGATCAAGAGCAAGACCGTCTCGACGCCCTCGCGAAAAATCATGAGGAAAACGAACAGGAAAACTCCGCTTCGAGCGCGCCGGGTGCCGGATGTCTCTTGCAACCCGCTTTCAATTTCGCCCTTCACTCCACGCGCATGACGATTCATCCACACGACCATGGAGAACACAAACACGGCGCTCACAAGCTGCGTCCAACCCTCGTACGCCTCCTGATTCCACTGGATGCGGGTGAAGAGCCAGGCGACGCCAATGCTAGCAACTAATGCGGTTACAACGGCTTTGTATACGGTGGGGAACAGGTCCCTTCGTCCGATTCTCGCGAGATAGGAGACGGCAATCGCGATCACGAGCGCGGCCTCGACTCCCTCCCGCAGCGTAATGATGAACGTTTGCAGCATGGCAACTGGGTTGCAATTGGTAATATTGTAGCGCAACTGGGTCCGGGCTTGGGACAGCGGCTGGGCTCCGGCTTGACGCGCGCCAGGGGATTCGAGTTCTCAGTCTTCCGGCAGGCGATTATTCGTGGCATTTTCCGATGATCCCGGCGGTAACGTTTCGACGCCCGAGGCTTCATGCGATCAGGGAGAGCACCAATCAGAAGGTTTTCGCAACGGGACTCCCCGCTGAGGCTGGACGACCTCCAGCGAGCCGTCAATTCGCTCGAAGCACTCGAGAAGCGCGGGATATCAGCCGCATCAAACGCGTCGCCATGGAAATCGGGTCCAAATTCGAGGGAAGCATGGCGGAGGCCATCACGTGAAAATGTGTCTGGACTACCACCGGCAGGATGTGGCGACGCGATGCCCGAGGGTACGATTGAAGCGCTCATCAGGGACGACAACGGCAAGCGTAGATGATGTCGCTCCGCTCGGGGATCACCGCGAACTGGCCGCCGGCTCGTTCGCTCCTTTGACTTGCCGCCTGCCTTGGATGCGAAAGCGCTCGGGGACCAGGCGAAGCCGCGGGGCGCGCGAGCCCGGAAAGCCGCTGCCCATGAGTGGTATCATGGTTGCAGCCTTGATCGACTCGATGAGTAATCCTGAAGAAAAACCAAGCGTCCCGGGTTGGACGTCCATGCTCTGGTTTAGCGCCCTGCTGATAGCCTGTTACGCGCCTATCCTGCAACGCCTTATCAACCAATGGAACACCGACGACGACATGGGTCACGGGTTTTTCGTCCCCGTGCTCGCCGTTTGGATCGCCTGGCAGAAGCGCGAGGAAGTCCTCGCCGTGGTTCCCAAACCGAACTGGTTGGGGTTGGCTCTCGTGGTCTTCGCAGCCATCCAGTGCTACGCGGCCACCCTGGGGGCGGAATTGTTCCTCGCCCGGACCGCGTTCGTGATTTCGCTCATCGGATCCATATTGTTTCTTTTCGGGACGGATGTCGTGCGGATTCTGAAGTTTCCGCTGTTCCTCCTGTTCTTCATGGTGCCCATTCCGGCGATTATCTACAATCAGATTACGTTTCCCCTGCAGTTGCTCGCCAGCCGCGTGGCGACCTCGGCGATGACTAACCTCCTCGACATCCCCGTGCTGCGCGACGGAAATGTTTTGGAGTTGGCCAACCAGAAGCTATCTGTCGTCGAAGCCTGTAGTGGAATCCGGTCCCTGCTTTCCCTGTCTTTTCTCTCGCTGATCTACGGGTATTTCTTCGAAAAGAAGATCTGGCTGCGAGTTACGCTCTTTATCGCCACGGTGCCGATCGCCATTGTCGCCAACGCGACTCGAGTGACAATTACCGGCATGCTCGCCAACATCGATCCAGCCTACGCGGAAGGATTGATACACAGTGCCTCCGGATGGGTGATCTTCATGATTGCGCTCGTGATCCTGGTAGGATTCCATCAAGCCGTGGAGCGATCGCATAGGATGATTTATGCCACAAACTAATGGATTCCTGTCGAGCAAATACGTGCGGATTTTGAGCGGCGTGCTGCTGGTCCAGGCCGCACTGTTTTACACTATCTCGCACGGCGAGATAGTACCGGTGAACGCTCCCCTGAGCGACTTCCCGAAGATGGTGGGTAACTGGTTTCTCACGCAGGAGGGAACCATCGAAAAGCAGGTGCAGGACGTTTTGCGCGCCGACGACTTGCTGACGCGCACTTACGGAAACACCTCCATGGGACGTTCGGCGAATCTATTTGTCGCGTACTTCCGAACCCAGCGAACCGGCGCCGCGCCGCACTCCCCGAAAAATTGTCTTCCGGGCAACGGGTGGGTTGCCGATCAGAGTGACATTATTGACGTAAAGGTTCAAGGGGAGGTTGCCTCGATTCCGGTCAACCGGTACATCGTCTCACGAGGCGAAGACCGGAGCGTCGTCCTCTACTGGTATCAAACACCAAAACGGGTAGTCGCGAGCGAGTATTCGGCGAAGGTCTATCTTGTGACGGACTCCATCCGGTACAAGCGCACCGACACGGCTTTGGTCCGGGTAGTGGTTCCAGTCTTAGGCAAGGACGACGACGGGGCGCTCAACACGGCGATCGAGTTTGTCCGTACGGTCTTTCCGCCACTAAGAAGCTACCTGCCGTCCTGAGCGGGTTCGCGCTCCGCATGTATGGTGCAATCGAGGCCGGCCGGAACCCCGCCACCGGCTGGAACGAAGACCTTGACGCGGCGCTGGCCAAGATCCCCAACCTCCCCGCAGTGTACGCGATCTGGCCGCGCGAGGGAGAACCGATGCTGTCGCGGACGGATCGCTTGCGGACGCGGCTGGTACGTTTGCTCCGCACGCGCGATCACCCGAGCCGGCTGCTCAACCTCCGCGATTCAGCCGCCCGCATCGAGTATTGGCTGACCGGTTCATCGTTTGAATCGAGCGTGCGCCTGCATGACCTGATGCGCGGACACTTTCCCGATTCCTACCTGGCGCGGTTGAAACTCCGCATGCCGCCTTATGTAAAAATCGTGTTGCGCAACCGGTTCCCTCGCTCCATGGTGACCTCGCAGGTGGGATTCGCTTCCGCAGTTTACTTCGGGCCGTTCCGCAGCCGGGCCGGGGCAGAGCGGTTTGAAAGCGAGTTCCTCGATCTCTTTCAGATCCGCCGGTGCCAGGAAGATCTGGACCCTTCCCCCGAACACCCGGGTTGCATGTATGGCGAAATGGGCATGTGCCTGCGTCCTTGTCAGGAGTTAGTGGGAACCGAAGAATACGGCTATGAAGTGGCGCGTGTAACCGAGTTTCTTTCGACCGGCGGGCGTTCGCTTCTGGCAACGATTTCCCGCGCGCGCGACCTCCTCAGCGAGGAGATGAACTTCGAAGAGGCTGCGCGTCAACACAAACGCTTAGAGAAAGTGCGGCAGGCGCTCGGCCTACGCGACGAACTTGCCTATAGTGTCGATCACCTGCATGGAGCGGCCGTAACTCGCGGCGAGTCTCCAGGCACCGTATTGCTGTGGCCTTTTCATCGGGGATTTCGCCAGGAGCCTCTCCGTCTGGAGTTCGAATTGACTGGAGAGAAGGCAGTGTCGCTCGACCGGAAATTGCGGGAGCTTTTGTCCGGGCATCAGCCGAGCGTGCATACCGCCGCGGAACGCCAGGAACAATTGGCAATCCTCTCCCGTTGGTTCTATTCGAGCTGGCGCGATGGCGAATTTCTCCGCTGGGAGCGATTCGAAAATCCGCCTTACCGGCGGCTGGCCGGCGCCGTCAGCCGCGTCGCTTCGCTCCCCAAGGCCCGCTGATCTGGAGTAACATGTAAAGCGCTGGATAAATCGGCGAAAAAGGGGGAGTTATGGCTAAATTCGACGTGGTATTCGAAGGCGGAGGCGCGAAAGGTGCGGTTTTTGTGGGCGCGCTTGAGGTGCTTGCGGCGTCCGGGCATCAGACCGGACGGCTCGTTGGGACATCCGCCGGCGCGATTACCGCAACCATGTGCGCGGCGGGATCCACGCCAGCGCAACTTCTCGACCTTGTTACCGAGACCGCAGTCGACGAGAAAGGTGAGACGGTACCCCGGTTCAAGACCTTTATGGACGTGGCGGCTCCCACCGACTTCTCTCCCGAAGTCGAGCGCGATAGCGTCACGATCAAGGCGCTGCACAGCCTGCCGCTGCTGCCGGACTTCCTGGAAGGAAGCATCCTCCGCGCGCTGCTCGCGGACCGCAACTACGCGCGCCTTTTCACGTTTGTCGAAACAGGCGGATTCTACATTGGCGCGAGGTTCCGCGAGTGGCTCGACGAAAAGCTGGAGAAGGCCGGCGTTCCCAGAGGTTCGACGATGTCTCAATTCGCCGCCATCAGCGGAGCAGATCTTTCCGTTACCGCCTCCGACACAAGCGGCGGCCGCCTGCTTGTGCTCAACCATCGCACCGCACCCGGCCTTCCGTTGTCGTGGGCCGTCCGCATGTCGATGAGCATCCCGTTCGTCTGGCAGGAAGTAGTCTGGCGAAAAGAGTGGGGTTCCTATCTGGGCGAGGATCTTTCCGGACACGTAATCGTCGACGGCGGGGTGCTCTCGAACTTCCCGCTCCGTCTGGTCCACGACAATACCGAGGGCACGCAGGAGGTAATGGGCGCACCTTCCGGCACCGCATCGGAGGCCCTGGGATTGCTCATCGATGAAACCATGCCCGTGGCTGACGAGCCGGGTGGCGACGACCGCCACGGCAGGATTTCGAGATTCAAGGTCATCCAGCGGCTGTCACGGATTACCGACACACTGACTCGCGCCAGAGACACGGAAGACATCCGGCTCCTGGATCGTTTCGTGTGCCGCCTGCCGGCTAAGGGCTACGGCACGCTGGAGTTTGACATGCACGGCGACAGGCTCGGCCATTTTCTGCAAAGCGGCCGAGACGCGATGACGAAGCATCTCTTGAGCCGGGGGCTTGCCGCGGGTCCCGCCGCGGCCGGGCGATAACAGCCGCGGCGCGGTTCGCGCCATAATATCCCAATGATGCGCCGTACCGGATACTGGCTGTGCCTTGCCTGCGTGGCCTCAGGTCTTCCGGCGCGAACCGAGCCCGGCCTTGTGGGAACCTTCACGGACGGAACCAGAAAAACCAGCTTCGTTGCAGCTTCACCCAATTTTTATCTCGAATCGGGCGAATCGATTCATCCCTCCCTGAGTCCCGAATTCAGGGGAGAGTGGTCCGGATCGCTGCGGATTCTTGAAAACGCGGAGTACGAATTCAGTAACGACGTGACCTTGAATGGCAAGACCAGCCGCAAGCATACACTGTCCGGTGGCACATACGCGTTTTCCCTTAGCTATTCCCGTGGCCGCGGCCCGGCGTCGCTCCGTCTTCTCTGGCGCACGACGGCATTCGACTGGGAGCCCGTTCCGCGGGGCGCGTGGTCGCATTCTATGCGGGATGAGGCGGGCCGGCAGATCGAGCGGGGCAGAAAGTTGGTTCTCGAGGCGGCATGCGCCAGCTGCCATCGCTCGACGAGCACCGAAGGCATGGAGCGAAACGTTCCCTCGCTCGCGGGAATCGGTGGACGAACCAATGCAAAGTGGCTTTACGCATGGTTGAACCGGCATCAGGTGGCGGCGCACACGCCGGTTCAGAGCGCGGACCTTACCGCTCATCTTTCTACGTTGCGCTCCGCGTCCACTCCTGGTGCGGCGAAGGCGAATGAAGTTTCCGTAGGCAAGGGTGGCGAGTTGTTTGGAACGCTGGGCTGCGCGCATTGCCACACACTGAGCGGATTGGGGTCGAAGTATACGTTTGACGTCCTGACCGATGAGCTGCTCAGGAACCACCGGCCTTCAATGATGCTCAACCGCGAGGATGCCGTCTCGCTCGCCGCGTACCTGATTCGCTCGACCGATGGCGATTACGAAAAAGCCGCGCCTGCGGGTGACGCGCTGAGGGGCGCCGAAGCCCTTGCGTCGCTTGGCTGTGTTTCCTGCCATGAACGGAGGGGTAACGCGAGGCCGCTTGCGGCGTTGAGGTCGGCGGAATGCCGCCTCATTCTGACGAAATGGGACAAGGGCGGCAAGGAAGCGGTTGAGAGTTTTCTCAGGGGCCCGGCGGACAGAAGTCCCGCGCCGGTCTACGAATTTCCAGTACGTTTGGCAAAGTACAATTGCACGGCCTGCCACAGACCGGGCACGGATGCGCCGGGCCTCGACGGCGCGGGAGAGAAACTCAAAACTTCCTGGATCGGAGCCGTTTTGTGGGAGAAGAAACGCATCCGCCCCGGTCGCGAGTTGCGCATGCCGGACTACAGCGAGAACGAGATGAGGCCGTGGCTTTCGAGCTTCGCGAAGGTAGAAGGGCTCGCGCCCGGAGACGGCGCGACACCCCCGGCCTTTGCTGACGCGAAGCGGGCGGAAGGCCTCGGAATGCTCGGAACGAATCCGAAAACGAAAGGAATGTCCTGCATAGGATGTCACGACTGGGGCGCCTACAAATCGCTCGGCGAGGAGGGCCCCCAGTTGATCGATGCCGCGTCGCGTATGCGTTTCGACTGGTTCGAACGTTGGATGCGTAATCCGGCACGCATACTCTCCGGGACGTCGATGCCGAATTACTTCTCTTCTCTCCCGCGCGCCCGCGCGGTGGATTCCATTCACACTCTCTGGGCCGGGCTTGAACTCGGAGCTAAAGCGCCCGTGCCCGATGGCTACCGCGCCGGCGATCTCGAGGTTTACGGAGAAGCGAAGCCCGTTCCTGGAAAGGAAGCGATCCTTGTGCGGTGGGACATGCCTGAGGCGACACCCGCCGCAATAGCCGTCGGTCTGCCAGGCGGGCTTTCCTACTGTTTCGACGCCGGCGAAAATCGCGTGCTCTATGCCTGGTCCGGAGGGTTCATCGACCTGAAGGGAACGCTGCTGCGCAAGACCGACCCGAACAGACGCACACCAACGGCTGGGCTCGTCGGGGAAATTTTCTGGCGCGGCACAGAGTTCCCGATACGCATGGGTCCCGAGCGCCGTATCCCACAGCGCCGTTTCAAGGGCTATCGCCTGATCGACGGCTTTCCTCAATTTCATTATCAGATCGACGGTCTTGATGTCTTCGAAAAGCTCACACCGGTCATGGGACAAAAGGCAATCCGGCGCGAACTCACGTTTAGCCGTGTCGACCAGCAGGTGTTTTTCGAAGGCCGTGCGGTGCCCCGGGGCACGAATGTCAAGTTGGAGGCGAAGCTGAGCCAATGAGATGGGCTCTCGCGGTCCTGCTGGCGTTTTCTTTGCGCGCCCAAGTTCCCGTTTCCAGTTACCGCGTGGAGAACGTTCCATTGCCTCGCGGAATCGCGCCCGAAGTCGCGGGAGTGACGTTCAGCGCCGACGGCCATCTGGCCGTGACATTCCGCCGCGGATACTTGTACCTCATGGATCCGAAGACAAACCGTTGGAGAAAATTCGCGGAGGGCTTTCAGTCTCCACTCGGAGTCATGGCGGGCGCCCAGGCGGGCGAATTCTACGTAGCGCACCTGCCTGAGTTGACGCGCGTCGTCGACACCGATGGCGACGGCACGGCGGATCTTTATGAGACCGTAGCCGACGGGTGGGGCATCTCCGGCAACTATCACGAATTTCTTTACGGCCCCGTGCGAGACAAGGGCGGCAATTTTTACCTGTCGCTCGGGCTTTCGTCGAACGGGGCCGAGCCTCGCATGCCCGTGCGTGGAGAGTTCACAGCCAAGGGCCGGCGGGCCAAGGATCCAAAAGGCGGGACGGTCGGGGCCGTGGGCCACTACTCGCCAACCACATACCGGGGCTGCTCCATCAAGATCACTCCCGCGGGCGCGGTCGAACTTCTGTCCTGCGGGTTCCGCCAGCCGAACGGCCTGGGGTTCAACGCCGAGGGCGACCTCTTCGCCACGGACAACCAGGGCGATTGGGTTGGCACGTCTCCGTTACATCACGTGACGCCGGGCGCGTTCCACGGCCATCCGGCGTCGCTCAACTGGGCGCCGTGGTTCAAGGGCCGCGATCCCGTGGAAGCCAGCGTCGAAGAACTCGACCGGATGCGCAAACTCCCTGCCATTCAGTTTCCGCAGAACGACATGGGCGGGTCCGTGACTCAGCCGCTGCTTGACTCGACCGGCGGCGCCTTCGGACCTTATGCGGGCCAGATGCTGGTCGCCGAGTGGACCTATCCGCGCATACTTCGCGCGGACCTTGAAAAAGTGGGCGGCGAGTATCAGGGAGCCGCGTTCATCCTCGTCGAATCGAACGGGCTGCGCGCCGGAAACAACCGCATTGCGCTTTCGCCGGACGGCAAGAGCCTTTACACGTCGCAGACCTCGCGGATTTGGGGAACCAGCGAAGGCTTGCAGCGAATTGTCTACACAGGCAATATGCCCATGGACATTCAGCACATGCGCCTCACGAAGGACGGATTTGAGCTGACCTTCACCAAGCCGGTGGCGGCCGCGGCAGCTGACCCCGCGAACTACTCCCTTACGCATTACTATTACAAGTATCATTTGATTTACGGATCGCCTAAGACGGACGTAACCCCCGCAATGATCCGCAGTGTCAGAGTTTCCGAAGACGGGCGGAAAGTCTGGCTGTCGGTTGACAAGTTGGTTCCGCGGAGGGTCTACGAGTTGCGGCCGAGGGGGATCAAGGGACGGGACGGAGAACCGCTGTGCACGGTTGAGGCTGCGTACACGCTGAACAAGCTGTTGGAGTGATGTTCCGCGCTTCACTCGACGAAATCGCCCTTGAGCGCGTCGACCATCGCAAGAAACTCGGCCCTCTCTTTCGCTTTGACCGGAATGGCATCGAGCGCCGCCGCCAGGTGCCTCATGCTCGTGGCCCACTCCGCTGGTGTGATGCCGAGGCCGCCGTGAACTGTCTTCATGTCGCGGCCGACGTAAACACAGGGTCCGCCGGCCATGGCGCAGAACTGGTCCTTCAGGAATTGCCTCGCGCGGCGCAGTGAGTCCGCGCCGCGTCCCGCGAAACGGCCGAAACTCGGGTCGCCGCGCACGCCCTTCAAATACGCGTCCGTAATGGTGGCGATCACGTCGTAGCCGCCCATGCGGCGATATAACGTCGCATCCGTTTTTCGGTCCTGAGCGTGAGCGGCAAGGGCCGAAGAGAATAGGATGATCACCAGGAATTGGAGTTTCATTTGTTGGCTGGGGTCAACAATTCGTAGCTCACGAAGGCGAACCGCTTCGAGTCGGGTGACCATGAGTTAACGTTGATCGTGCCTTGGCCGCCGGACAAATTTGTCAGGACCGTGATTGGCGCGTTCTGATTCAGCTTCGCTCCAGGCAAGCGCATGAGGGCAGTTGAACATTCTTATTCGCCGGATGACCCTTCGTGCCTTTCTCGAAAGAAACGAAGACCATCCATTTTCCGTCCGGTGAGGGGTGCGGGAACCAATCCTCCCGATCGTCGCGCGTTACCTGCTGTGCAAGTTTGTCGTCAGTCCCGGAACCGTCCGCGGGAAACCGCCAGATGTCAAAACTCCCCGTGCATTCGGAATTGACATAGATCCACCGCCCATCCGGCGAGTAGTCTGGACCGTCGTCGAGTCCTTTCGCGGAGGTCAGCCGCTCTTCCTCGCCGCCAGTCACGGCCATCCGGTAAACGTCGAAATTTCCGTTCCGCTCCGCGGTGTAGGCGAGCCACTTCCCGTCCGGAGACCAGCCGTGATAATAGCTGGGGGCATTCGGCGTCATCAGACGAGCGTTGGAGCCATCCGCGTTTGCGAGATAAACCTGCGATCCGCGCGCGCCGCCGGACCGCGCCGAAATCGAAATCATCTTCCGTCCGGAGAAATTCCGTGGTCGTTGTTGCAGCCTGTGATCGATCCGGGATCGATCTTTCTTGGCTCTGGGCCGTTCGCGCCGAGGTCAAGCGTCAGCAGGTTTCCGCCCGAGTTCACGAGCAGAAACTTGCCGGAGCGCGACCAGTTTGGCGCTTCGAACAATTTGTCGGCCGTGTAGATCACCTCGATCGATTTCTGCTTCAGATCGTAGATCGATATCTTGCTTCTTACCGCGGGCCGCGCCGCCGGGGACCCGGCCTTCGGCGTGACGCCGACATCGGCGTTGCCATCGAACAGTCCCGGCTTGACATCGGCGGCGTTCACAAGCGCGGCCGCACACAGGCACAGCGTCGCGGTTACAATGCTTCGCATCACACTCCGCTCCTCTTACGAACACATCATATATCCACGGGGACGCGCGACCGATTTACCGGGCGGTTCGGAAGTTCTTTTCCTCACCGAACATCGTGATCAAGGGATGCCGCACCCTGGCGCGGTATTCGTATGCCCGGTTCTCCGCGAGGCCCGTCAGGTTGTAACTGAAATCGCCGGCTGACACCCTGTCCGTGCCCGGCAGGTCCGACCAGGGGCAGTCGTCTTCCTGCTGAACGGCGCACTCACGCCGCGTCGCGTGCCTTCGGATAAGTCTCCAGCCCCACAAGAAGTTGTGAGGTATTTTCCGCCGGGGGGATCATTGAAGTATTCGAAAGCGCCCTTTGCGCGCTGCGGTCGTGTGCTCAAGCCGCATCCCCCGGAACCCCGCTATCGGGAAATGGCCGCTGCCATCCCCCTGGCGGCCTTCCGCGCCGCCCCCTGGAGGTCTGTCCCGCTTTCACGCCGCGGCAGGCAGTCGAATCGAAAATCGCGCGCCCTTGCCCGGTTCCGACTCGACCCAAATCTCGCCGCCGTGATCGATCACGGTCTGCCGCGAGAGAGCGAGGCCAAGACCAAGGCCGCTCTTTTTCCCGTGCGTCACGAACGGCTGGAAAAGCCGTCCGCGAATTTCGGGAGAGATGCCGGGTCCATCGTCGGCGACGTCGATTCGCACCGAACCGTCTTCAAGACGCGCGGTAACACGAATCGTTCCTCCGTCCGGCATCGCTTCGAGCGCGTTGCCGAGCAGATTCACGAGCACCCTTTCGACGCGCGCGCGCTCCATCGGCGCCTCGATTTCAAGCGGCGTGTCTTGGAGAATGATCTGCACTCCCAGTGTTCCTGCCTCGTGAGAAACCGCTTCGACGGCCGCGGAAATCACATCGCGGATGCGGCACATCTCCGCTCCGGCGGTTTTGCCGCGAGACACGTCCACCAAATCCTGCAAGAGCTCCTGAATCCGGCGTGACGCTCGGTAAATGTTGCCGGCGAGGCGCTTCACCTGCGGCGGCGTCAGGTCGCTGTCCACCATCATTTCCGCGCCTCCATAGATGGCCGCCAGCGGATTGCGAAGATCGTGCACGATTGAACTCGAAAGACGTCCGATGGTCGAAATACGCTCCCGACGGATCAACTCGTCGCGGGCGCTGCGTATCGAGGCGCACATGGCGTTGAAGGTCGCGCCGAGACGTCCCAGTTCGTCGTCGCTAGATACGCGAACCCGAAAATCGTAATTCTGCCGGCCCACTTCCTCGGCGGCCCGGTCGAGTTCGTTCACCGGTCCGATGATTCTCCGCGCGAGAAAAGTCGTCAGCGCAAGCCCCGCGCACATTGCAAAGAATCCCGCCACCAGCATCTTGAGGCGTAAGGCGGCGAGGCGCTGTTTGACGCCGTCGAAGGACCGCAGTATCCAGAGCTCGCCCAACGGTTCGCCCTGGATGCCGATCAGCGGGGTGCGCAGGGGAACGTACTCCCGCATGGTTCCGTTCGTGAGGCGGCTCGCCGCTTCCGCGGCGGCGGTGGCGGAAAGACTGGCCGCCATCACTTTGCCGCCCGAGAGAAACAGAAACTCACTGCCGCCAGTTGCTTCCCTTAGCCGCTCCGCAACTCGACGGTCCACTTTGTATCCCGCCATCAGCACATTGATCAGCGCGGGGCCTCCCGGAGACTCGACGTACACCGGCGTGAGCACGATCTCATACAATTGATCCTGTTGCGCGAGGAAGCCCGACACCTGGCTGGGGAACTGCGCAGACGCAGACGCGACTACGGGCACGCTCTCGCGAAGCGCAGCCAGCGGCAGGCCGCCAAGCGACGCTATAACTTCGCCGCGCGGATCCGTCACCAGGAAGACGGCATTCTCGTCGGACACCTTCGCCCACAACTCGCCGGCAGTATCGCGAATCGTGGCCTGATCCCCCGTGCTAAAAGCCGCGCGAACGTCCGACATGCTGCTCAGAATCAGGCTCACGGATTTCAGGAGCTCGGCCCGGGAGCGCCAGAGCGAATCGTAGGCCTGGAAGCTGGCATTCACTTCCTCGTTGAGGCTGCTCGTGGTCGTGCTGACGACGCTGCTCTGAACAATCAGCCCAGTCAGCGCGAACAGAACAGTCAACGACACGGACGTCGACAGCAGGATCTTCTGAAGCAGGGAGAGGCGTGGAAACCTTCCAAAGTTCACCTTCTCGCTCCTGGGTATAGGGCTTGCTGATCAGTCACGGGAGGATAGTCGAACCCGTGCTTGTTTTTGTGGGCTCCTTCGATGTAACCGCTCTCAGAAATCGGGATTTCGGGCAGACTCAAAGAACCGTCCGCCAGGGCAACTTTCCGTTCCAGGGCGTTCAACGTCTCGGGCGTGGCGCGCTCGTGAAAGACGCGCAGTTGATATTCGCCAGGTGGCACACCGGTAATCTTGAACTCGCCGGCCACGTTAGTGGTAGCAAAGTACGGACTCTTCAACACGACGATAACCGCGGACATGGTCGGGTGAATGTTGCAGAATACGCGGACGACTCCGTCGCGGCGGAATCGAATCTTGTGAGTAGCACCCGGCGGGTAGAGGCCGGTGTCGAAAGGCTGGCCGGCGAAATTCGAGAACGCGTTGTGAAAGATGGGATCGAAGTTTGGGAAATCGACGGTACTTCCAACAGGAATGGCGAGCACGTGAGGGGTGAACTTCTTGGTCTTCTGGACCATCTGAATCGTGCGCGAAGCAGGCGGCAGCGGCTCGGCGGGTTTGCCTTCGAGCCAGACCACTACACCCGATAGATTCTGCGTCCGGGCACTGGTTCGACGCAAGCCTGTGAGGGAGATCTTGCCCTCGACAGTCGCGGCGATCGAGGAAGCTGCGAACAATGCCGCGATTCCCAAGCTCAGCAGTGCAGGCTGCCCTCCGGCGCAGCTAGAAAAGATACGCAAGAGCGAGATCATAATGGTTGTTCAGCCGATTCCCCACTCCGAGGTAGGTCGTCCGGGTCTGCGCCGCCTCGAATACGACGAGCACGTTCGGCGCGATCCGGAAAAACACGTTCGCCGCGCCCGTCTGGTTCCGCGCGACTCCCGTGGCGGTAAGATCCCGGTTGCGATCGTCGTGAATGCCTCCGAAAACGTTGAATGTCAGCCGGCTGTGAGCGTGGAACGTCACCTGCGACCAGCCGCCTTTCGACCGCACCGGAACAACTTGCCTGGCGCCGAGGATAGTGAAGCCCTGCCTGATTCCGCCTACGCCGAACATCGCCAGGTTCTGTCCGTTGAAAAAAAAGCCCGTAGTCTCCAGCCGCTTCCATGGATTGGCGAAGAAATCGACCGAGAAGAGATGAGAAGGAACGGAGGTCGCCGCAACGTGGGTCGTGCTGGTGTGAAAGCTGGGCGCGAACTCCAAGCGCCGTTCGCCGTCTAACCGGTGGGAGATCTCGAAACGTCCCTGGAGTGCTGGACGCGCGCGCTCAAGAGAAGCCGCGAACTGGGCCGGCACGGCGGCCGAGGGCTCGCCGGTTTGAGAAAGCGCGGTCTGCGCGCGCAAGGTCGTGTTCTCCCCTAGGCTGAGCCGCTGTTCGAAGCGTACCTGCGGTTGCCACAGCCACAGGTTTCCGGATCCGGTGAGCGGCGACAGGACCACCTGCGCAAGCGAGTTTGGCTCGCGGGGCGAAAACAGCGGCTTGTCCTGCCCGGCCATTATGCCCCGGTTTTTCCAATCGATCTCGATCGTTGCCGTTCGCAGGCGCAGCAAATGACTTACCGACTGAGTGGTTCCTCCCGTGAAGTCGAAGAATGCCGAGCCGCTCACCTTTCCCCCCCACAGCGCCTGAGGCCCTTGATAGGTGAGGCCGACGATAGTCTGGCGGAGAGTCGCGCCGCCAAAAGCGGGACCCCTGGCAAGCGCCGCCACCGGAGGATTCTCGGCGGCCGTGCCGCTTTGTGTGGAATTCAGAAACGCGTTGAACAGCGCCATTCCGGTAACGCGGATGGGGAAGTGTTGCGATGCTTCCACCTTCGTCTGCGCCTGCTCGGCGACGCGGTGTTCCTGGACATCCATTTTCTCTTCGAGGGCGGAAAGGCCCGCGATTTCGGATCTCAACTTGCGGAGCTCGTCCGACAATGCGCGGTTCTCGCGTTCCAGCCGCTCAAGCCGGTCAAGGACCTGCTTTATGCCAGGCTCACCCTGCGCCGCAAGGGGCTGGGCCGGCAGGAATAGCAGCAGCGCGTTAAGGACGGTGATCGGTATTCGTATTCGCATCGAGCAATTGCTCCAGTCTTGCCCGCACACTGGCGGGAGAAAATGGCTTTGGAAAAAAAGCGCTTACCCCCAACTGCGCAAGACGCCGGGGAGTTTCAATGTCTGTGTCGCCGCTGATGACGACGATCGGCAAGTGTTCGTGGCGGCCGCCCGCGCGCAGATTCTGGATCAGCTCGAAGCCATCCATGCGCGGCATGTTGAGGTCCGTGACCAGCGCCGCGAATTCGCGCGTATCGAGGAGGCGCAAGGCCGCCGTGGCGGACGTAGCGACCACGGCTTCGATTCCAGGGATGGCTTCAAGAGCCATTTGAAGAGCGGCGGTCCAAGCGTCGGAATCTTCGACGATAAGAATGGTCTTCCGCATCGTCTCCTCTCACGGCAGAAATCTGTACCCTACGCCATGCACGGTCAAGAAGTGACGCGGCACATTGGGTTCGGGCTCCAACTTCTGCCTGAGCTTGACCACATGGGCATCCACCGTGCGCGTATTCGGAAACGATTCATAGCCCCAGACCGAGTTCAGGATCATGTCGCGCGTTAGAGCCCGGTCGGGGTTGTTCAGGAAATACGTGAGCAGATTGTATTCGGCCGGAGTGAACTTTACCTCCGCGCCGCGCCTGCACACGATCCGCCTCTCAAGGTCGACTTCCGTTTCCGAGAAGTGAACCACCTTGCGCGCGTCGGGCGACACGCGGCGGAGCAATGCCCGGATGCGCGCGAGCAGTTCGCGGACGCCGAATGGCTTCACCACGTAGTCGTCGGCGCCGATCTCAAGCAGCAGCACCTTGTCCACTTCATCCCCGATGGCGCTGAGCACAATGATGGGCGTGGACGCACCGGTTGCGCGAAGTCTTCGGCAAATCTCGGTGCCTGTCATTCCTGGAAGCCGCAGATCGACCAGCGCCAGATCGGGCTTGAGGAGTAAGGCCCTCTCGTAGCCTTCCTTGCCATCGGCGACCAGAACGGCGCGGAAGCCCTCCCGCTCGAGCATCACGCCGATCGTGTCCCGCAAGCTCTCGTCGTCGTCAATAACCAGAATGGTTTGCATCTACCCGCGAACCTCCGTGCATTCTATAATAGTTATTTAAGGAGTTTATGCACAAACCTCTGACGATTCTTCTAGTCGCCGCAGCGAGCGCTCTAGCTCAGTACAAGATCGAGCCCGCGGGAACTCCTCCGGGTGAACTTGCCCCCGCGATAGCGGCCCTCATGCAGAAGGAAGGCACGCGAGTGGTTGCCGCGAATGGCACGGCTGTTTGTGAACTTTGGTTTCGGACGTCGATTCCCTCCGGTCCAAAGTCTACGGAAGAAGGACAGACTTTCGCAACTTTACCGCATGGCTCGATCATCGGCGCGATCCGATTCCCGCCGAAGAGTTCGGACCGCCGGGGCCAGACTATAGCCGCCGGCGTTTACACGTTACGCTACAGCTTGCACCCGGTTAACGGCGATCATCTGGGCGTTTCCCCGCAACGCGATTTCGCCGTCCTTGTGCCCTCCGCCGAAGACAAGGATGCTGCTTCGACCCCTGGCTTCGACGAACTGATGCCGATGAGCCGTAAGGCGTCCGGTACTCCTCACCCGGCAGTTTTGAGCATCTCCTCGTCATCCTCCGAAAAATTCCCTGACGTTGCCAAAGAAGGCGATCACGACTGGGTCCTGCATGTGAAAATCGGGGATTCCACCGTCGCCGTGACGGTGGTAGGGAGAGCGGAAGGCTAAGAGGCTATTTTCCAACCTGTTACAGATTTTTATGCTCTTTTTTTGAGCCCTTCAGGCCGCCTTTCTTTCGATTTGAGATGTTGTAAGTTAATGAATCGAAAGACTCTAAATTTTTCATGCCGTTCGCGTTAGATGTGTTAGACTGAACACTGCTTTGGATTCGTCGTTACGCAAATCCTTCAGAGCTACGGATAGTCCCCCGCCGGTAACGGTCAGATTCTAAGTCAGCTCAGATCCATTTTCCACAGCGGTGGAAAACTTGTGGAATTTGTGCTTGCGGCGTGTGTGTATTCGAGACTTTAATGAACGCCTGGGACGAGATCAAGATACGGCTGGAATCGGAACTGAGCGCTGAAAGCTTTCAAAACTGGGTCCAGCATACTCGTTTTATCCGCACCGAACGAAGAATTCTTTGGGTGTCGGTCCCGGACGAGGAAACACGAAACTGGCTTGAATCAGAATACGCCGGCGCCATCAACCCGAAGGTCAGGGCGGCGGGTCTCACGGCAGTCGCCTACGAGCTGTCCGCCAACGCGAACGACGGATCCCATTCGACATCAGTCATGGAAGGTGCGCGGGACCCGGAATTCACGACTCCCGCCACTCAACTGAATCTAAAGTTCAGCTTTGACACGTTCGTGGTGGGGGCATGCAACCAGTTCGTGCACGCCGCCGCGAAATCGGTTGCCACCACTCCTTCGCGCAGTTACAATCCCCTGTTTCTGTACGGCGGTGTCGGGATCGGGAAGACCCATCTGATGCACGCGATCGGGCGGTCGCTGATCGAAAACTACAGCGGCATGCGAATTGTCTACACATCGAGCGAGCGCTTTATGAACGAGATGATCGCCTGCATCCGCTCGGAGCGGATGGCACAGTTCCATCAGCACTACCGCTCCGCCGATGTCCTGCTTGTGGACGACATCCAGGTTCTGGGAAACAAGGAGCGCACTCAGGAGGAGTTCTTCCACACTTTTAACGACCTGTTCGATCATCAAAAGCAAATCGTGATTTCAAGTGATTCCTCGCCCAAGGAAATTCCAGGGCTGGTGGAACGCCTTCGTTCCCGCTTTGAGTGGGGTCTGATGGTGGATATGCAACCGCCGGATCTCGAAACCAAGATGGCCATTCTGGACAAGAAGGCCGGAATCGAAGGCGTTCAATTGCCGGAAGAGGTCCGTGCGTTTATTGCGACCCGCACGAAGGGAAACGTAAGGGAGTTGGAAGGGGCACTGATCAAGCTGATCGCTTTCTCGTCGCTGACTGATGCGCCAATCACGCTTCAGATGGCTCATCAGGTCCTGAAGCACCTTTCCCACGCGCCGGAACGGAGAGTCACCATAGACACGATCCAGAAAGCCGTCGCGGACCACTATGGCATCAAGCAGTCCCAACTCAAGGAAAAGACCAATCGAAAGACGATTGTGGAACCGCGGCAGGTTGCAATGTACCTGGTAAAGGAACTAACAGCGGCGTCACTCCCGGAAATAGGGCGCGCCTTCGGAGGGAAACATCACACAACGGTGATTCACTCCATCCAGCGGGTGACGGAAATGAAGCAGACAAGCGCTGAAATCAACAGGCTCATACACAGGCTATTGGATTCACTACAATGATATTAGCAGTGTTTTCCACATCACCGGTCAAAGCTGCTTTGCGGATTGGGTGAGCCCGAAATCTGGAACGAACCGATTCCAGCTGCCGCGCCATGGTAGAATAGAGTGTTCTTCAACCTTCACATTTGAACAGGAACTACCACAGCGCAACTCTCTCATGGAGAACGCTTTACCATGTTTGTGCACAAACAGTCGGGAAAACTGCTGTGCAGCCTGTCGAACAAGTCCGGTTGGTTTCGGTTTCGCACACCGAAGCAGATGTTTTTCCACAAGGAACCTCGGCTAGAAATGATATGTTCTTAAGTAATTTAGGCGCTTTTCAACATTTCAACAGGCCCTATGAAGGCGGTTCTCTCTATGTATTTGTGTTGATCTCATTAGTAGAAACAGGAGCCTAACCCTATGGAATTCACGGTAAGCAAAGCGGACCTGGTTCGGGAACTTGGCCTCTCTCAGGGGGTGGTGGAAAAGAAAACCACGATTCCCATCCTCTCGAACGTGCTCTTGGAGGCGAGAGGGGATCGTCTCATTATCACCGCGACCGATCTGGAACTGGGCATCTGTTCTTCATGCCCCGCGCAGGTCAAACGCGAAGGCGCTGGTACCATCCCGGCAAAGAGACTTCTCGACTACGTGAGGCTGCTGCCTGATTCCGACGTGACAATCAAGTTTCTGGACAACCAGTGGGCGAATCTCACGTGTGGCCGCTCGCGTACTCGAATCGCGGGTATTTCACGGGAGAGCTTTCCGGAGCTACCCTCAATGCCGGAGCCAAACGGTGAATTGCCGGTGAGTCTGTTCTCATCAATGATCACCAAGACGATATTTGCGATCTCGGCGGAGGAATCGCGCTTTACGCTCAACGGAGCGCTGCTTCTTCTGTGCCCGGATGGCATGACCATGGTCTCGACCGACGGACACCGTCTCGCCTATGTTGAGACAACCGCGCCGGTCAGCGGGGTTGGCCACGCTTTTCGCGCGTTGATTCCCAAGAAGGCAATGAGCGAAATCGTCAAGCTCTCAGCTGATTGCAGCGCCGATGCGAAGGTGGCGGTAGCAGGCGACGAAAATCACCTCTTTTTCCGCTTCAACACCCGCCTTCTGATTACCCGGCGTCTGACCGGTAACTTTCCAGACTATGATCGTGTTCTGCCAAAGGATTCCCAGCATACGGTGGTTCTACGTACAGCGGAAATCAAATCAGCCATCGATCGCGTTTCCCAGTTCGCCGACGAACGCTCTGGAGCAATCCGCGTGAATTTCGGACCGGGAGATGTGAAGGTGTTCTCATCCTCGTCCGACACTGGCGAAAGCGAAGAGAGCGTCTCCACCGATTACGACGGTCCGAATATCGAGATCGGATTCAACGCGCACTATCTGCTTGATTTTCTACGCGCGGTTTCTGAGGAGACGGTGAAGTTCGAATTGAAAGATCAAAAGAGCGCAGGTGAAATGCGTCCAGGCGGTGAGGGGTCAACGTATCTCTACCGCTATGTCGTTATGCCAATGAGGATTTGAAGCGTACTATGGCGAATGAACAGAATGCCGGAACCGGCGACGTCTACGATTCCAGTAGCATCAAAGTCCTGGAAGGATTGGAGGCGGTCCGGCTGCGTCCGGCGATGTACATCGGCTCAACAGGGGAGATGGGTCTGCACCATCTGGTTTACGAGGTTGTGGACAATTCCGTCGACGAAGCTCTCGCTGGGCATTGCAATGAAGTCAACGTCATAATCCATATCGACAACTCCGTCACGGTTGCCGACAATGGCCGCGGGATTCCTGTCGACATGCACGAGGAAGAAGGCGTTTCGGCGGCACAGGTCGTGATGACCATGCTGCACGCCGGCGGCAAATTCGATTCAAAAAGCTACAAGGTATCGGGCGGTTTGCATGGAGTAGGCGTCAGTTGCGTGAACGCTCTTTCCGAGCGGCTGGAACTTGAGATCTGGCGAGAAGGGTTCACCTGGCAACAGGAGTACGCTTGCGGCGTACCGAAGGCGCCGCTCCAGAGAATGGGAAAGGCCGGCAAGAAGACGGGCACGCGGGTCACGTTTAAGGCCGACCCCACGATCATGGTGGCGACCGAGTACAACTTCGACACGCTGGCCCAGCGGCTTCGCGAACTTGCGTTCCTCAACAAAGGCCTCACCATCACGCTCTCCGATGAGCGCGTGGACCCTGTCAAGAATCACGAATTTCACTACAGCGGCGGCATCGCCGAATTCATCAAGCATCTGAATCGGGGCAAGAGCGTTCTGCACGAGAAGCCCATTCACTTCGAGACTGTCAGGGAATTGCCGAACGGGGATCTCGCGATGGAAGTGGCCCTCCAATACAACGACGGCTACTCGGAAAACGTGTTCAGCTTCGCGAACAACATCAATACCGTGGACGGTGGAACCCACCTGAGCGGTTTCCGCAGCGCGCTCACGCGAACCATCAACGCGGCCGGGCAGCAGGGCGGTTTGTTCAAGGACGTGAAGGAAAATCTCACAGGGGACGATGTTCGGGAAGGCCTCACCGCGGTTATCAGCGTCAAGATTCCACAGCCGCAGTTCGAAGGGCAGACAAAGGGCAAGCTGAATAGCGACATTCAGGGCCACGTCGTCCAGTTCGTCAACGATAAACTGGGCGAGTTCTTCGACAAGAATCCGGCGGTGATGAAGAAGATCGTGTCGAAGGCGATTGACGCTTCGCGCGCGCGGGAGGCCGCCAGAAAGGCGCGCGACCTGACGCGGCGCAAGGGGGCGCTCGATTCGGGCGGATTGCCAGGGAAGCTTGCCGACTGTCAGGAGAAGGATCCGGCGCGGTGCGAGCTTTTCCTGGTCGATGGCGAAT
>SYKU01000250.1 GCA_005808865.1 Acidobacteriota bacterium | reverse complement strand
CGCGCACTCCCTTCAACCGCACGCGCGCGCCCTCTTCGATCTTCGGACGATCCGACGCTCGCGGACTCTCGGGGCTAACCGCAGCTTCGAATTGTTCCTGAAGTTCCCGCTTCGCCTTCGAGACCATGCGGGCGGCCTGTTCGGGCGTCTTGATGCGCCCGATGGCGTCCATGGCTTGTGCCTCGAAACGCTTGATCGCCTCGTCGCAGTGGCGGTCGAGATCTTTCATCTTTGCCGCTTCGTTCCGGGCCGATTCGGCCGCATATTCCCGGGCGAGAGCCGCGGCCGCGGCCTTCTGCTCTTTGAGGGCGTCCTCGATTGCGGCAAGCTCCTCCACGCGCCGGTGCAGCTCGTCAATCAGACGGCTCATATCCCGATCGCGATCGCTGAGCGAAGCCCGCGCCCGCTCGACGATCGCGCGCGGCATCCCCAGCCGCGACGCGATATCGAGTCCAGCCGATTTTCCCGGAAGACCAGTTAGCAGCCGGTAGGTCGGCTCGAGCGTGGCTTCGTCAAATCCCATGGACGCGTTGCGAACGGAGGGCGTGTTCGCGCCGTAGATCTTCAAGGCGAGCAGGTGCGTCGAGGCCAGAGTGAATGCACCCGCTTCACGAAAACGGTCGATCACCGCGACACCGAGCGCGCCGCCTTCCTCGGGGTCCGTCGCCGCGCCGAGTTCGTCGAGCAGCACAAGCGAATGGGAAGTCACATCGTTCAGCATGTCCCGCATGTGCGAGATATGGGCGGAGAAGGTGCTCAGGCTTTCCTGGATAGACTGATTGTCTCCAATATCCGCGAGCACGCGGTCGAAGACGGGGAGTTCGGCCTCGGAGCAGGGAACCGGCAGCCCCGCCTGGGCCATCAGGGTCAGCAGTCCGGCGGTCTTCAGCGTAACCGTCTTGCCACCGGTATTCGGCCCGCTGATGAGCAGCGTGCGCTGGGCGGAGTCGAGTTCCACGGTGACCGGGACAACGGTCTTTTTCTGGCGCACGAGGACCGCCTGAAGCAGTGGGTGACGCGCATCCTTGAAGCGCAGCCGGGGCGCGGATTCAGGGCTGAACGTGGGAGTGGCGCAATCGTATTCGATCGCGAAGCGAGCCTTGGAGAAGATCATCTCGAGCGCGCCCATGGTCGAGAGGGCAATCTGAATGGCGCCGGCGTAGGCGTTCAGTTTCGCCGTGAGGTCGCGAAGAATGCGGTGAATTTCGCGAAGTTCTTCCTCGGCGAGGCGCACCAGATCGTTATTCAGCTCGATGGTTTCGAGGGGCTCGACGAAGAGCGTATGGCCGCTTGAGCTGGCGCCGTGGATGACGCCGTCGAGTTTGCGGCGCTGTCCGGAGATTACCGGAACGACAAAGCGTTCGTTCCTGATGGCGACGAATTCCTCCTGGAGGACGCCCTCTTCCTGATGGGCCTTGAGGAAACGTTCGAGCGATGCGTGGATGGCCTTCTTCTGTTTCTCGATGTCGCGGCGGATGCGCGCGAGAGCCACGCTCGCATGGTCCGCGACGCTGCCGTCCGGCAGGATCTTGCCTTGCAATTCGCGAATCAGCGGACGAAAATCACCGATCGAGCGGGAACGAGCCGCGAGCAGCGGGAAACGGTCCGCGGCCGCGGCGAGCGTGGATTTCGCCTCGGCGGCGCGGTCGAGCAGGGCGAGGATGTCGAAGATCTCACGGGGTGCGAGACTCGCGCCTTCGATGCGCAATTTCTGAGCGGTGACGCTCAGATCCGGCGCGGAGGTGAATTGAATGCGGACGGCGTTGCTCGAACGGAGGTAACGGATGCCCTCGGCGCATTCCGCGTGCGCGGCGACGAGGAACGCCCGATCCGTCGAGGGTTCAATACGGTCGAGCTCGGCGCGCCCAAGCGGCGTGGGAACGTAAGCGGAGAGCAACTGCTTAAGCGCGTCGAACTCGAGCGCGGCGGCGCTAGTCGTGGTCATTCCACCAAAGGTCCTCTCGTCGAAGGCTCGCTCGATCACGGGCAGCGTCCCCTCGGTAGTACGGTCGTAGGCCGGTGGGGTGGGCGATGGCTTTTCGCCACCTCCTGGGAAGTGAGGCGGCATTCCACGAATTTTCATGAAAAAGCGGACGGCGGCAATGTGGAGTTTCGCCCGAGTTTCGCTTCAGGAGGCCTCCGGGGCTTCCAAGGGTCTCGGGTGCGTTTCCGGCCCCGCCGGTTTTCGACCCTATGGCAAGATCGAGAGACCTGGCCACCGGCCCTTTCCAGCGCCGGGCGAAAACCGGCAGACGCCAAAAAACGATCGTCTGCCCTACGGCACTCTGCACGTTTTTCATGAACTTTCACCGGCCGCCGCGGCCCTCCGCCAAAGGTTCCTCTCGTCGAAGGCCTGTTCGATCACGGGAAGCGTCCCTTCGGTAATTCGGTAATTCGCCAAATTCTCCCTGAGCACCCATTCGGCGCGGCTTGCGTCGTCGCCCGCCGCGAGCGTTCCGCCGGTAACGCGGCACAGGTAGTCGATCAGCACGAAATGATAAACCGCCTTGCCATCTTCATCGCGGGTCACGCGTTCGAAAATTTCGACGATGCCGAGAAGTTGCACCTCGAGGCCGGTCTCCTCGCGAACCTCGCGCCGGATGCCGTCTTCGATCCGTTCGCCAACTTCGAGCGCGCCGCCGGGAAGCGACCAGTATCCCTTCAGCGGTTCTTTCCCGCGCTCGATGAGAAGCACACGCCCGGAGTCTATGATGATCGCGCCGAGGCCGAGGACGGGTCTCGGCGGGTACCGGCGTCCGTCGCTAATACTGCACCGCGCCTTTCACGTTGAGCCGGACCCGGTATACGGAAGTCCGCGCGGTGATGTAAAGCGTCTGCAAGTCCGGGTCGCCAAAGGCGCAGTTGGCGGGCGTCTCGGCCAGATCGAGCGTATGAATCAATTTCCCAAGCGCGGAGTAGACCGCGACGCCCTTCGCGGTGACATAAAGATTGCCCTTCTCGTCGACGCGGATGCCATCGGGAACGCCTTCAATGCCCTTTATCAAAATGCGTTCGTTCGACGGCTCGCCGTTGCGATCGAGGTCGTAGGCACTGATGCTCCGATCGTCGGAATTGGCGACGTAAAGAATGCGGCCATTCGGAGACAGTGCAATGCCGTTGGGCCTTCCGGCGGGCTTCGCTACCAGTTTCAGTTCGCCCTTTAGCGCAATGTGAAAGACGCCGTAGAAATCGAGTTCGCGAGTGTCCGTCTGGTTGCCGAAGGCGGGATCGGTAAAATAGACGTGTCCATCGCGGCGGACCACGATATCGTTTGGCGCGTTTAGGCGCTTGTTCTCCCACTTGTCCGCCAGCACCTCGACGTTGCCTTTCTTGTCGAAGCGGATGACCCGGCGGGTCCGGCTCTCGCAGGTGTAGAGGCGGCCCTCTTTGTCGAACGCATTGCCGTTGGCGCCATTGGAATTCTCGCGAGTGACGGAGGTCCCCTCGCCGGGAATCAGCTTGATGATCTGGTTATTGGGAACGTCGCTGAACAGCAGATATCCGTCGCGGGACCACACGGGGCCCTCGGTAAAGCGATGGCCGGCGGACACCCGCTCGATCTTGATGTCGTCAAAGGTCTGAGCCTGGAGGGCCCCCAAAACGGGAACGAGTCCGGACAAAAGCAGGGCCGGCGCGCGCATGGTTACTTCTTCGTAACGAGTTGGTTCACGACGCTCTTGACGCCACGCAGTTTCTTCGTCAACTTCTCAGCTCTCGCCTTCGCCTTCTGCTCGTCGACCGTGCCTTTCAGGGTCACGACGCCGTCTTTCACTTCGACGGTCAGCGCGCCGCCCTTCACAAGCGGGTCACCGGCCAGATCGCGGCGGACCCGGTCGAAGATCTCATCGTCGGAAAGCGTTTTCCCGGCGGCGAAACACACGCCCGACAACAAAATCAGCATCAGCAGCGACGACAGGGCGAGTTTAAGTTTTGGATTCATCTGTTTCCGCCATTGTACGCCAGTCGAGCGCATCGAGGAAGTTCGTCTTCTCGCGCCAGTCCGGCTGAACCTTCACGTGCATCTCCAGGAATATCCTGACTCCGAAGAGTTTCTCCATTTCGAGGCGCGCCAACGTGCCTACCTGCTTGAGAGCCGAACCTTTCGATCCGATGACAATCGCTTTCTGGCCCTCGCGCTCCACGTAGATCGTCGCGAGGATTCTGGTGAGACGCTTCTTCTCTTCCCACAGATCGATCATCACCGCCACCGAGTGCGGCACTTCCTGATGCGTAATATGAATGATTTTCTCGCGGATTAATTCCGCGGCGAGGAAGCGCGAGGGCTGATCCGTAATCTGGTCTTCAGGAAAGTATTGGGGACCCTCGGGCATGCGCCGAAGGACCTCACTCTTGAGAACATCCAGCCCGCCGACCTTGAGCGCGGAGACGGGAATACAGGCGGCAAAACTGCGCGTTTCGCGATACTTGCCGATGAGCGGCAGAAGGGCAGACTTGTCGCCCAACAGATCGATTTTGTTCAGCACCAGAAGCACCGGCGCCTCGACGTTTCTGAGTACATCCACGGCCTGCCGGTCGGCTTCGGAAAAGTGAACCGACGCGTCGGCCAGAAACAGCACCAGGTCGCGGCCGTCGAGCGCGCCGCGGACCTCGTGCATCATGCGGCGGTTCATGATCGAGTCGGCCTTGTGAATGCCCGGCGTGTCGAGGAAGACAACTTGCGCGCCTGACTCGGTGAGGACGCCCTGGACCGTTGTTCGGGTGGTCTGCGGCTTGTCGGCTACGATGGCGATCTTCGTGCCAATCAGCGCGTTCAGTAACGTGGATTTCCCCGCGTTGGGGCGTCCGATCAGGGAAACGAACCCCGAAACGTGCCGGGTGTCGCTCAATGGACAGCCTCCTCTGATTTCTTAATACGGACTCGTTCAACTCTGAGCTCGGTGCTGGCGAGGACTTCGACGCGCATTCCGTCGCGCTCCACCCATTCTCCCGGGCCGGGCACGCGGCCGAGCCACTCGGAAAGCAACCCGCCGATTGTGGTCGATTCGGTCCCTTCCGGGGGGTGGAAACCAACCATGTCGTCGAGACGGTCGATTTCGAAACTTCCTGAAACGGAAAAGACGCCGTTTCCCTCTTCGATAAAGTCCGATCCCGGTTCGTGCTCGTCGCGAATCTCGCCGAGGATCACCTCGACGAGGTCCTCCATGGTCGCAACACCCGCGGTATTGCCGTACTCGTCAATGACCACAACCATGTGCGTGCCGTCCTGCTGCATCTCGCGCATCAGATCGTCAACGGGCTTGCTTTCGGGGACGAAGCGGATGGGGCGCATCACGCTTCGCACGTCGCGGCCGTCTCGTGCGTCGTCGTCGAGTTCAAACACGTCCCGCACGTGGACGAATCCAACGATATCGTCGATAGAATTCTCGAACACCGGGATGCGGGAATACTGCTCGTGGATGACAAGCTGCCGCAGATCGGCAAGCGAGCGGTTGGCGGCGATTGCGGCAATCGACGGCCGGGGAGTCATCACCTCGCGAACCCGCTTGTCGCCGAACTCAACCACGGATTGAATCAGCTTGCGATCGTCCTCCTCAATCAGACCCTCCTCGGTTCCGGCGTCGATGAGAGCGTCGATGTTCTCCGCCGGCGTTGGCGGCTCAACGGTTCCATTCGATTCGTCCGCAAGCTCGACCAGAGACTCGCAGAACCGCAACACGGCGACGACGGGCGACATCAGGAAGGCCAGGCCTCGTAACAGCGGGACGAATGGCAGGACCCAACGCGCGCCCGAACGCCGGTAGAGGAACTGCGGCAGTATGTAGGCGAAGATGACCATGGCGCTGAGGGCGGCCCCCGCCGATTCAAGGACCGCCACGGCTTGGTTCGCCGCGCGATGCGTGACCCCGAAGACCACGGTAAGTCCAATCAGGACGAGCAGGGAGTGTTTGATCAGGGAGAAAGTGAGCGCGCCGCGTTCGGTTTCAGACGACAAGCGGTCTTCGAGGTTGTCCTTGAAGAATTCGAGAGCCGGCAGGTCGCGAGTGCGGAGCCGCAAGCTTTCGAGATAAAGCAACTGCACAAAACTTATCAGCGACAGCAGCGCCGCGAACAACATGGAAACAACGAAAAGCGCGGTGATCATGACCGCTTCGCTCTTTCAATGACGCCCGCCGGCAACGCGAGTTTGGAACGCCAGCGTGCTTCCGCGCGGGCCATGCGGCCGCGATCGGTCTCGTGGTCCATGCCCATGAGGTGGAGAACGCCGTGCAGCATCAGGATCTGGATTTCGGAGTCGAGCGAATGCCCGAACTCGCGGGCCTGATCGGCGGCGCGATCCGCCGAGACTGCGATCTCACCAAACGATCCGTCTTCTGGAAACGACAGAACGTCGGTGGCGTAATCCCTGGAAAGAAACAGACGGTTCAGTCGACGCAACTCGCGGTCGTCCGAAATCAGGCAGTGAAACCCGCGTCCGCCGGTGACTTCCGCGGTGAGCACCGCCGCGAAAGACTTGAGCGAACGGCGCATTGGAAATGGAACGCGCGCGCGACGAAATAAGACTTGGGTGTCCATTTTCGCGGTCAGAAGGCGGGCGCGCTTTCGGGGTCCAGAGGAGGTTCGGCGAGCTTGAGCGTCAACTGCCGGCCCACGCCGGTGACTTCGTTGTACTTCTCGTAGGCCTTTACGATGCGCTGGACCAGGTTGTGGCGGACCACGTCGCGTTCGTCGAAGTGCACGAAACTGATGCCCTCGACGCCTTTCAGGACATCCAGCGCTTCAAGCAGTCCGCTGCGGCGGCTTCCCGGCAAATCAATCTGAGTGCTGTCGCCGTTGACCACCATTTTCGAGTTGAAACCCTGGCGGGTGAGCACCATTTTCATTTGCTCGGGCGTGCTGTTCTGCGCTTCGTCGAGAATGATGAAACTGTCGTTCAGCGTACGGCCGCGCATGAAGGCTAGTGG
>SYKU01000249.1 GCA_005808865.1 Acidobacteriota bacterium | reverse complement strand
TCTCCACTTACGCCACGTGGTGGATAAGGCAGGCGATTACGCGCGCAATCGCCGACCAGTCCCGGACCATTCGCATTCCGGTGCACATGAACGAGAGTATGAACAAGTTCCTGCGTGCATCGAGGGAATTAGAGAAGGAACTCGGGCGCACGCCAACGAACGAAGAGATCGGACGGCGCATGGACATTCCTGTTGAGAAGGTTCAAAAGCTGAAGACGATTTCGCGCGATCCCGTGTCTCTCGAGACGCCCGTGGGCCGCGACGGAGAGAGTGCGTTGGGCGATCTGATCGAAGATCGGTGGGTTGGGTCACCCGTGGATGCCGTGATCGAAGCGAACGTTCGCGACGAAACCGCGGGAATTCTGAAAACGCTCTCTCCCAAGGAGGAAAAGGTGATCCGCTTGCGCTTCGGCATCGGCTGCGAGCGGGAGCACACGCTTGAGGAAATCGGCCAGGAGTTCGATGTTACCAGAGAACGGATCAGGCAGATTGAGGCGAAGGCTCTAAGACAACTTCGGGCTCCGGAAAGAGCAAGGCGGCTACGGGCACTGATGGCCGCGCGCTGACGCGAGAGCACTGCCATCAAAGCCGCGAGGCGGTCGGCCTGGATGTTTCAAAGCAACTAATAGTTAATTTTAATTGCTTTGTTTTCAATAAATTACGTCTGCTTACGGGCCCTCTATTCGCTTCCCTTTCGGCAAGTCATATGCAATACTAAGTCTTAGAAAAGGTTAACACTTAGCATGTCCCAGTTGGACGAAGCGATTTCACGCTACCACAAGCTCCTTGAGAACGGCTATTCCAAAGATCTATCGTGGGTAGAAGCGATGCGCGAGCGCATGCACGCCGAAAATCTTTCGACGGCCGGCCGTTTGCTCTGCCCTTTCCTTCGCCCTCATTTTCTTTCGCGGCGCCAGTTCGATTCACTGTCCAAGACCGCTGAAACTCTTATCGGGGCTATTGAACGCATGGGGCAGATGGTGCTCAATTCGCCGGCCCTCCTTGCGCGAATGGAATTGCTTCCGGGTGAGAAGATGCTGGCCTCGATCGATCCGGGGTACAACATTCCGGATGTCACGGCGCGGCTCGACTCCCATCTCAACAACGGTTCGCTCCACCTCGTGCAGTATTGCGCCGAGTCGCCGGCCGGACTCGCGTGGGCGGAAGGGCTGGCCGATATTTTCTACGATTGCCCTCCGGTCAAGGAGTTTCGCAAGCGCTATACCCTGACGCGTATCGGAGGGAAGAAGCTTTTGCTTTCGGCCCTGCTCAAGGCCTTTCGCCAGTTCGCAGGCAGGAACTTGCAGCCGAAAATCGGGATTCTGGAGTTTCGGCCGTCCTTCCAGTCCTCCGCCCCGAGCGAATATGAGATCTTTCGCGATTTCTACCGGGCATCCGGATTCCAGTCTGAAATCGTCTCGCCCGATCAGCTTGAGTTCCGTAACGGCGTGCTCCGGTGGGGCAACTTCGAAATCAACCTCATTCACCGGCGTGTCAGCGCTCAAGAATTCCTGCTGCGCTTCGACCTGTCGCATCCGCTGGTACAGGCTTATAAGAGCCGCGCCGTGTGCATTGTGAACAGCTTCCGCTCCGAACTGGCTCAAAAGAAGGCGATGTTTGGATTGCTGACGGATGAGACACTCACGGCAAAATTTCCCGCGGCGGAGCGGAGAGCCATACTCGATCACGTACCGTGGACCCGCCTGGTTTCGCCCATGAAAACCACCTACGAAGGCGAAACCGTGGATCTACAGGAGTTCATCCTCAAGAACCAGGAAAAACTCGTCCTCAAACCGAACGACGAATATGGCGGAAAAGGTGCGTTTTTCGGCTGGGAAATGGACGCTTCCGGATGGGAGCGCGCTCTCCGCGAAGCGATGCGGGCGCCTTACGTGGTGCAGGAAAAAGTAGAACCGGCGAAGGCCGTTTTTCCACTACAGACGTACGGCGAATTGGAGTTCCGCGAAATGCGCGTCGATCTGCACCCGCACGCGTACGTCGGCAAGATTGCCGGATGCGCGAGTTGGCTCGCGGCGAGCGGCGCCGGAGGCTTTTCGACGGCAGCGGGGCTTGCTCCCACCTACATCTTAGAAATGAAATAAAACGATGGACACTCACCGGTTCCTGGCGCTCGCGCTCGTGGCCGCCTTTCGCCCACTGCCGTGCGAGGCTGCGGCGCCTGACTGGCGTCTTGAAATCGATCAGGTCACCTCCGGCCCCGGCCATCACTTCTTCGGATATATAGGCCACGTCCAGAACATTCCCTGGAATGGGAACGGGCGTTACATCGTCGGCCTGCGCACGGCGTTTCAGGACCACATGCCTTCGCCAGCCGACGCCGCGGATGTCGTTCTCATCGATACCGCGCGGAATAATGCCATCGTTGTGATCGACCGGACGCGTGCCTGGAACTTCCAGCAGGGGACCATGTTCTACTGGAATCCAAAGGCCCCCGATACCCAAGTGTTTTTCAACGACCGGGATCCTGAGACGAATCAGACCTTTACCGTTCTGTTCGACATTGGCTCGCGGAAACGGATTCTTGAATACCGTTATCCGGACGTGCACTTCGCGAATAGCGGAGTCGCCCAGAACGGCGGCTATTTTCTCGGCCTGAACTACGGGCGACTCGCGAGGCTCCGTCCGGTAACCGGGTATCCGGGTGCGTTCGACTGGAACCCGAAAGACCACGCGCCCGGGAACGACGGCATTTTTCTCGTAAACGTGGAGACCGCGCAGCAGCGGCTTCTGATTTCCTATCGCGAAATGCTCGTTCGGCTGAAGGCAAAGCATCCCGAGATGGAGGGAGTGCCGCTATTCATCAACCACACGCTTTGGAACCGCGCCGGTAACCGGATCTACTTCTACCTCCGCGGAAACTTCGAAAAGCCGAACCGCGTGAACATTCCCTGCACCATCAGGCCCGATGGGAGCGGATTCACCGAGGAACCCATCTTTATAGGCGGACACCCGGAGTGGGAATCCGAGTCGCGGATGATCGGGACCGTCGACGGAAAACAGATCATTTACGATGTGGATCGGAAAGCCGTCGTAGGCACGATCGGCACGAGGGCGGCATTTCCGGATGCCGGCAGCGATATCGGACTTTCGCCGGACTCGCAGTGGCTAGCGAGCGGCTTCCGAATCAAGGCGGAGAATTTCTACACGATCTTCCGCCGGCTGGACTCAAGTTTTGAGACAACAAAGGGTTTCCCTCATCCCGGGTGGACGTCCGGGGATCTCCGTGTGGACGGCGCACCATGATGGAACCGCACAAGCGACCAGGTTCTGTTCACGGCGATCGCGGACGACCGGGACCGCACACGGCAGATGTTCCGTATTCGCGTGCTGAGGAAAGACCGGGGGAAATGACACGCCGCCGTATCGTACTCGGTCTGCTGGCCGCCGCGTCGAGCGTGAACGCGCAACCGCCGCAGCGAATCGCGGTGAAGCGCCTCTCCGGCAATCCGATCATCAGCGAGAAGATGCTGCCGGGAGAAGATGGCGGAAGCATCAACGGTCCGAGCCTTATCAGGGTACCCGCTTGGGTCACAAATCCCCGCGGCAAGTACTACCTCTACTTCGCCCACCACGCGGGAAAGTACATCCGTATGGCCTACGCGAACCGTTTGGAAGGACCGTGGAGGGTCAATGATCGGGGTGCTGTCAGGCTTGAGAACCAGAACACACTGACCAGACACCTGGCATCGCCCGAAGCGGTGGTGGATGAGGAGAACAAGAAAATCGTTCTCTTCTATCACGGCCACCCAACGACCTTCAAGAAGAGGGATAAGACCAAGGCGGTGGGAGAGTCCGATCCAGAGGCAGGCCAGAAAACGGCTGCTGCGGTTTCCCCGGACGGGTTGCAGTTTCACCCTACCGGAGTTATTGTGGGCCCCGCTTACCTGCGCGTTTTTCGGCACGGCGGACAGTGGTACGGGATGGCTGGGCGAGGGAACCTGCTGCGTTCTCCCGAATTGGGGAAGGCGTTTGAGTCTGTATCCAGCGTGGTTGGGGCTGATATCGAAGATCTGGTGGACCCGGCAAGGCTGGGTGAACCCGGTGCGCGGTCCGGCCAGCCAAAGAATGGACCGGACCGTTACTCGATCCGGCATGTCGGGGTAGATACCGACGGGAGCCGAATGTGGGTTTACTTCAGTTGCGTTGGTCATCAACCGGAGCGCATTCTTGCCACCTCCGTGAGCATGACGGGCGATCCGGCGCGGTGGAAAGCACGGGGCGTTGTCGAAGTGTTACGGCCTGAAACGGACTGGGAAGGGGCCGGCCTTCCGTTAGCTTATTCTAAGGGAGGACGGTCGAGAGCCTGGGAACGCGGCTTAAGGGACCCGGCAATCTTTCGCGATAGCGGTAAGGTGTACTTGCTGTATGCAAGTGCGGGCGAGCATGGGATTGGAATCGCGCAGGTTGAGTATGTGGCCTCGTTGAATGGCGAGCCAATGCAGCACCAGCGGCGTTAATTAAGGCGGGGGTGAATGCCTTCATGAATCAACAAGAGAGACGGATTCCTGCCAAGGGCATCGACAAGCAGGATGCGAACGTGGAAGTTTCGGGAAGTCGATTCGGCATGAATCCCCAAACTCGCCGCCGCTCATTTGTCCGCTCCATTGCAGGCGTTACGCTGGCCACGATGGCGAACGGCGCGACCGCCGAAGCCGACCCGAGGAAGGTACTGCTCTATGAAAGTACACGCAAGGAGTTTCGAGAGGCGATCGAAAGCGGGGCGCTAAAGGCGGTGGTCGTTCCTACCGGCAGCACGGAGCAACACAATGAGCATCTGGCGATGATCAACGACACCGCCAGCGTCACGCTTGTTGCGCAAAGAGCCGCACTGCTGCTCTATCCGAAAGTGATGGTGGCGACGCCAGTGCCGGTGGGCATCTCCCCGCACTGGATGGACAGGAAAGGGACCCTCACGCTGAGGAAAGAAACGTTCCTGGCAGTGGTATTCGAAATCTGCGAGAGCCTCCAGGCGCACGGGGTCAGGAACATCCTGGTTCTCAATGGGCATGGCGGCAACGTTGCGCCTCTGCGGGAAAGCGTACCGAAGTTCGCCGCCAAACTGGGCATCCGGATCGAGACCAATTCATATTGGGACGCCTATACGCCGGAGATCGTCAAGAAATACATGGTGAGTGGAAAGGCTCCCGGCCACGCGGCGGAGTTCGAAACTTCCTTCGCCATGGCCGCCTTCCCTGAGCGCATCCATTGGGAAGGAGTGGATTACGACAAGATCAAATCGCGCCTGAATATTAGGGACTCGAAGTCAGCCATTCAGGAAGAGGAGTTTGCGCGCGAGGCCAAACTGGCCACCGCCGCGAAGGGTGAAAAGATGATCGAAATCTCGGTGCGATGGACTGCCGCCAGGCTCCGTCAGTTATGCGATACCTGACGACGGAAGAAGGCACGGGAAGATGAACCGCCGGCAGGTGATTGCCGCTGGACTCGGCATTGGCGGCAGCCCGCAGGCCGGCGCACAGTCAGCCCGGAAGAGGGTGGCCGCCGTCGTCACCATGTACACGAACGATGGCCGGTTGAACACGCATGCCAACGTGATCATCGGCAGACTGCTGGACGGCTACGCGCCAAACGGGGTCTTTACCCGGCCGCGCACGCACCTGGTTTCCATGTTTACCGATCAGGTTCCTCCCCACGACTTGAGCCGCGGTCTTGCGGAGAAGCACGGTTTCCAGATCCATCCCACCATACGGGAGGCGCTCACCGCCGGCGGGAACGATCTGGCGGTCGACGCGGTGTGCTTTGTCGGCGAACACGGGGACTATCCCAGGAACCACCGGGGCCAGAAGCTCTACCCGCGTTATGAGTTAATGGAACAGATCGTGGAGGTGTTCCGGCGAACAGGCAAGACCGTGCCAGTGTTCTGTGACAAGCATCTGTCATATTCCTGGCTCAAGGCGAAGGCCATGTACTCATGGTCGCGAGAGTTGAAGTTTCCCCTCATGGCCGGTTCTTCGATTCCCCTCACTGTGCGCACGCCGGACGTGGAGATACCCTACGGCGCTGAGATGGAAAGCGCGGTCGTGCTCGGGTATGGGGACATGGACGCTTATGGGTTCCATACGCTGGAATCGCTCCAATGCATGGTGGAACGGCGCAAAGGCGGCGAGACCGGGATTCGTTCGGTGGAGTGGCTGGATGGCGAGGCCGTTTGGAAGTGGCGGGACACGGACGGCGGTTGGAGCGTGCCGCTGCTCGAAGCCGCGCTCTCGCACAGTCCATCGGTGAAGGCAGGCCGCATGGAGGACAATGCGAAAACTCCGGCCGCCTTTCTCATCGAATATCGCGACGGCCTGAAGGCCGTTGCTTACATGATGAACGGTCATGCCAGTGGTTGGGCCGTCGCGGGAAAGGTGAAAGGAAAGGCCGATCCGGTGGCAACTTATTTCGGGCAGCCGAGACAGGCGGGCCGCGCCCGTCCGCTCGCGCACTTCGACGGGCTGGTCCATTGCATGGAGGAGATGTTCGTAACGGGTAGGCCGCTCTATCCGGTGGAGAGGACCTTGCTTACTACTTGCGCGCTGTCCCTTCTTTTTGAATCGCGGGCGTGGAAGGAGCGAATCCAAACGCCGGAACTGGGCGTTGTATATTCGGCTCCACGCGACGCCTACTACCAGAGGACTTGAAATGAATAGACTCACTGTGTTGATCCTGGCCGCGGTTTATGGATTGGGAGGCGTGGCATGGGGGCAGCCGCGCAAGCCGCGCATCGCGGTGGGTGGTTTGGTGGCGGAGTCGAACTCGTTGTATCCGCGCGCGAATCCGATGCGGGAGTCGAGTCCCGTTTCACGGGAGGAGTGGCTGCACTACGCGGCCGTGGCGAACACCGTTCCCAGCGGCATTGTCGAAGCGGCGGGGAAGTTGGGGCTCGACGTATACCCGGTCTTGCAAGCCGGCGCGAGTTCGCTCGGTTACGTCGAGAAATCTTCCTTCGATGAGAAGCTCAATGAACTGGTGCGCCAGATCAGGACCGCGAGTCCACCATACGACGGAGCGATCCTGGTCCAGCACGGGGCGATGGTGGTGGACGGCTATCCGCAGGGGGACGCGGAGGTGGTCCATCGAGTGCGCCAAGCCATGGGCAGGCCGTTCCCGATCGTGGTGACTCACGACTTCCACTCGAACGTTTGCCAGGAGATCGTGGATGATTCCGATGTGCTGATCACCTACAAGGAGAACCCGCACCTCGATCCCAAGCAGCGTGGCATACAGGCGGCGACCATCATCGCCGGGATGATTCGCGGCTCCATCAAGCCAGTGCAGGCGATCGCCAGGCCGCCGATGATTGTAAACATTGTTTATCAGGACACGTTCCACGCGCCCTACAAACCGCTCGTGGATGAGAGCCGCCGGCTGGAGCGCACGAACCCGAAGATACTCGCGGTAAGCGTTCCAGGCGGGTACCAATGGGGCGATGTGCCGGCCTTAGGTCCGAGCGTGATTGTCGTTACCGACAATGACCGCGCGCTGGCTGAGCGCGAAGCCAAGCGGCTGAGCGACATGCTTTGGGCGCTCAAGGATCGTCTCGCGTTTCGAGCTCCGGATGCAGCCGCGGCCGTGAAGGACGCCATTGCCGGCACACGCTTCCCGGTGGTGCTGATGGACACGGGGGACAACATCGGCGGCGGTTCGGCGGGAGATGGAACCACTTTGCTGAGCGAGTTGCTACGGCAGAAGGCGCAAGGCTGGGTTGTGGTGATTGCCGACGCGGAAGCGAACCGTGCGGCGTTTCAAGAGGGAATAGGCGGTGCATTCAGCCAGATGGTGGGCGGCAAGACGGACCGCATGCACGGCGATCCAGTACGTGTGACGGGCCGTGTGAAGGCGTTGCACGACGGCAAGTATGTGGAGACGGAGGTGCGGCACGGGGGCGGCCGCTATAAGGACATGGGGCGAACATCGGTGATTGAAGCGGAAGGATCCACTCGTGACCTGCCCAATCTGCTACTCCTGACCGACCACCCCACGAGCCCCGACAGCCTGCACCAATTGATCAGCAACGGAGTATATCCGCAGCGGCAAAGGATCCTGGTGGCCAAGGGCACGACCGCACCGCGCGCCGCCTATGAGCCGGTTGCCGCGCGGATCGTTGAAGTGAATACGCCCGGCGCCACCGACATCAACCCGGCACGGTTTACCTACAAGAACGTCCGTCGTCCATTGTTCGGCATCGACTAATAACTATCTAATCGCACCGGACCGCCGGTCCGGTGCGGTCTGATGTTCAGCGGCGCCTGCCGGCAGCGGAAGCCGGGCATGGGTCCACGCGTATCGCAGGCGGATCTAGCCCGGATGAGGGACGTGGCACGCATCGCAGTTGTTGTTCGCCTTGCGCGTATCATGGCACGCCTGGCAGGCTGACATCGCGATCGATTTTTCCTTGGAAAGCACATTCTGCCGGGCGACGTCTCCGTGGCAAGTCTCGCAGGCGATCTGCCCCTTTGCAAGGTGACGCCGGTGAGAGAAGTAGACAAACGCTGGAAGGCGGTACACGGGAATCCACTCCAGCGCTTTGTTCTCTTTCTGGTGCTGGGCCAAAGTGACGATGGCTGCACTGTCTTTCTTGATCGCGACATGGCAGCGCATGCAGAAATCAACCCCCGGCATCCCCGCTGCGCTCGCCGTCAGCACGGTTTTATGACACTCCGCGCACTTGAGACCCGTCGCAACGTGGACACGATGGCTGAACGGCAGCGGCTGCACCGGTGCGACGCCGACCGGAGGCGCCGGTTCCTTCTGCGCCATGGCGGCCGCGGTGACCAGGAGGTATAAGGAAACGCGAACGATCATGGAAGAGCGAAAGCCACAAATGAATCGCCCGCCGGACTCTTCCACCGCCCGCCGCCTGCGGACACTGCGACGTATTGCTTGCCGTTGACCGCGTAGGTGCAGGGCGTCGCATAGGCGCCGGTCTCCAGTTGCGTTTCCCAAACGACCTTTCCGCTGCCTGAATGAAAGGCGCGGAACTTGTGGTCCTGCGTGGCGCCGATAAACACCAGGCCGCCCGCGGTCGCGATGGAACCGCCGAAGTTCGTCGTGCCCGTTGGCGGAATGCCGCGAGCGGTTAGTTCGGGGTGTTCGCCGAAGGAGTTGCGCCAGCGGAAGTCGCCGGAGTTTAGGTCGATCGCCGTGAGCCAGCCCCATGGCGGTTTCATCGCCGGGTAGCTCTCGTCGTCAAGCAACTGCGTGTAGCCCTGGAAATCGAACGTGTATCCGGCGCCGGCCTCGGCCTTCTTGAGCGTCATCCAATTCACGTTCTCATTGGAATTGATGAAGAGCAGTCCGTTCTCAGGGTCCACGGACGCCCCGCCCCAGTTCGCGCCGCCGTTGAATCCCGGATAAATCAGGGTGCCCTGGACACTGGGCGGAGTGTAAATGTTCCCGGCGCGGAGCTTGCGGTATCGCTCCAGGATGTAGGCCCGCTTCGCCGGAGTAACGTCCGTGAGGTCCTCTTCCAATAGGCGCTGGCGGCTTATGGGAGGTGGCTTCACCGGAAACGGCTGTGTGCGGGATAGAACTTCTCCGGGCACGTCAGACGCTGGTACAGGCCGCTCCTCGACTGGGAAGAGAGGCTTGCCTGTTACTCTATCGAACACGAACACGAACCCCATCTTCGAAACCTGGACAAGAGCATCGACCGGGCGGCCATCTCGCTTGACCGTGACTAGCGAGGGTGCATTCGCCAAGTCGTAGTCCCACACGTCATGATGAACCACCTGGAAATGCCAGATCCGCCGACCCGTCGCGGCATCGAGCGCCACGACAGAATTGCCGAAAAGGTTGTTGCCGATCCTGTCGCCGCCCCAGAAATCGAATGTCGGGGATCCCGTTGCGAGAAATACCATCCCCCGCCTTGCGTCGACCGTTAGACCGCCCCACACGTTCGCGCCTCCTGAATGCTTCCAGGAATCGGGCGACCAGGTGTCGTAACCGAATTCGCCCGGGTGCGGAATGGTGTGGAAGATCCACTTCTGCTTCCCGGTACGGACATCGAAGGCGCGCACATGGCCGGGAGCGGACAGCCGCGGTCCCTCACCAGTGGTGGAACCGAGGATGATCGTGTCGCGAAACACGACGCCGGGCGTGGTCACGTAATACGCAAGGTCGGTGATGTCGCGGTCAAGACCGCGGGTTAGATCAAGTTGCCCGTTGTCGCCGAATGCGGGTACAGGCTTGCCGGTCGCGGCGTCGAGCGAGACCAGTTTCGCGCGGTAGGTGAAGAGAATCCGTTTGTCCTTTCCGTTCGCCCAGTAAGAAACTCCGCGGCTCACTCCTCGGGGCCGGTCGTCATCGATTCCAGCAAAGGGATCGAAACTCCAGAGTTTCTCGCCCGTCGCGGCGCGAAGGGCGATGACCTTCAGTTGCGCGCTGGTGACGTACATGATTCCGTCGACCACAATCGGCGTGCACTGAATCTGCGTCGCCGGCCTGTCGGTCTTGTCGCCAGTACGGAAAGTCCAGGCCTTCTTGAGGGAACCGGCATTGGCGGTGTTGATCTGCTTCAGTGGAGAATAACGGCTGGTGCCGGCATCGCCTCCGTATGCCGGCCAATCGGCGGCACTGGCGGCTGCGGTGATGGATAGCGCCAGGAACAAGCTGCGCGGCGGAATGAACATACTGCTCATTGTTGTACACGGAGCGCGCGATCTCAAGGAGCGTCAAAATCTCACGGCCCATAGAGTGCCGCGATACTCCGTCACACCAAGGGCGAGTTTATCCATCGCGACAGACAGACCGCTGTCGCGCGGGCGCATTTCGGCGATAGTCCGCAGGGCATTGGGAAAATCGAGAATAAGTCTCGGCGTGCCCTGGAGCGTATTCTCGCGAGACATCCGCATCGCCCAGACCGCCGGTGAGCCGGTCTGATCGGAGAGAAAATACAACCACCGGCCATTCGGAGACCATTCGGGTTGCGATGCGTTGAAGCGCTCCGGCGTGAGATAGGTCCAGTCCCGCTCGTCTTCGATTACCTTGCCCGAAAGCCGCGCTACCGCCAGGCGTGAGCGGTGGGGCCCAATTGGGACCGGAAACGCGATCGACCGGCCATCGGGTGACAGACGCGCGTCGGCAAGCGAGAGATTCAGCCTGGAATGGCGCAGCAGAACCGTGCGTCTTCCGGTCGATAGGTTTAAGAGCCCCACAGTGCCGGGCGGCGCGCGATGGAAATAGAGAACGGATTCACCGCCGTCGGCCCACTGAAACGAGCCTTGGCCGACGCTTTCTTCAACAACCTTCGCGGGGTCACCGCCGTGAAAAGGCGCTGCAAAGACCGTTACCTTCTCTCCGTCATGCGTGTCGTAGACCACTCGCGAGCCGTCGCGTGACAGGGCCGGCATATGTTCCCGCAACGGCCCGTTCGTGAGAGCCTTTTCCTGTCCGGATTCAAGGTCCTTCACCCACACTTCGAAGTTGCCGCCCCGGCTGGTTTCCCAAGCGACCTTACGGCCGTCGAGCGATAGACTCGGCCGCTGGTCAATGGACGGATCGTTGGTCAATCGATGGAGCTTACCCTTCGGCTTGGCGCGATTGGAGCTGATCTGCAGGCTCCAGATATCGATGCTCTCCGAGCGGCTCGCGAAGACGATGCGGCCGTCAGCCGCGAAGGCGGGGTGGCGTTCATCGGTATCGCGCGACGTCAAGCGCCGGGCCGTTTCGCCCGCACGCCACGGGTCAGCGATAAGGTTCAGAACCCAAAGACGGGTCATTTCGACGGTCCTGGCGGTGAAGACAACGGCATTCGCGGAGGCCAGCCAAAGGTCCGGCGACGGTTGCGCGATGAAGTGATGCTGCCGGAAAAGCCTTGCCGCTCCTGTCGCGACCGCTTCGCCGCCGTTGATCGAAGCCACCCACCAGTCACAGCTTTCGGGCGAGGCGTCCTTGCAACCCGCGAACACCAGAGATGTCCCGTCAGGCGACCAGACCGGATCCTGCGCGGAATGGAAGCCGGCCTGAACCGCGCGAGGCCGGCCACCAGCGGCATCGATGAGGAACAATCCGGACGGGGCGGACCAATATGCGATGCGAGTCCCATCAGGTGAGAATCGGGGCCTCCGTCCGCCCCGAGCGAGCAGGCGCGGCCGGCCTCGATCAACCGGCAGAAGATAAACGCCGCCCCCGTTTGTTTCGGAGCGATAGGCCAGGGTTCGGCCATCCGGGGAAAAGGCAGGCTCGTAATTGCCGAATGATCCCCAGGTGAGCTTTCGGGCTTCACCATCGGGAAACGGGCGTAGCCAGAGGTGCAAGAAAGCGGACCCATCACGGCTGGACGAGTAGGCGAGCCAGCGGCCATCGCTCGAAATTGCCGGAAACAAAGCGGCTCCAGACTCGCTCAACAGCGGCGGCGGGGACTGGGCAGCCAAAGGCCCGAAAGCCACGATGAGTGACAATAACGTGCGATTCATGACCTTCAAGGAGGCATCTCTCATCTCAGAATTGGCATTACCGTCCGAACGGAACGTGCCCGAATTGTATAAATCCGAAGTCGCTTGCCAGTGTTATCTTGCGCGCCAAGAGATGCGTACCCGGAAACTGCTGCGTGATTTCTGAATATGGCGGATGAAAGCGCGGAGTAGCTCTGGGAAGAACTCCACGCGGCGGGGGTCGGAGGGCGAACTGACGGCATCGAACTACTCCACAGTCGCCAGGCGTTCCCAGGACACGGCTCCTTCCTGACATTCTGCCGCTCGTTGAGCGCGGAGTCCTCGTCCGCCACCCGGAACGTAGCGGAGTACCGCCCGCGCTCCTGCCGCCGCTCCTCAGGTTCGATCTTGGCATCGTAGCAATGCAGGAAGTATTCATATTGGCTTGACTGCTAATTTTATTACTACAACACATGTGCGCGGCTGAGTAGCCCCTTGACTCAGCAAGATGTCTCGAGCGAAGTCACCGGTTATAGCCGGGTCAGCACTGTGCATTCTCGCGGCGCCATCTGCGCCTATCAAGTCAGCGGCGCGCGCCAGGCGTTCAAGCGCGCCTCGAGACTCGCCTGCATTTTCGCGGCAGCGGGTTTTCCCGTGAGGTTGTTTAGCTCGCGCGGATCGGCAGTCAGATCGTACAACTCCTTGTTGCCACGGTCGTACCAATTGAGTTTCCAGCCTCTCGTCCGAATGGTCCGGATCGGATTCACCCATTTTTGTTTAGCGTAGTATTCAAGGAACACGGCGTCGCGCGCTTCGTGCGGCCTCGAAAGGTCGCGGCCCGCGACGGCGGACGGCCACCGCACTCCCGCCAGCCCGGAAAGGGTCGGCGCGACATCGGTCTGCGTCACGAGTTCGTCTCTCGCCGCGTCCGCGAGTCCGGGAGCCCGAATCACGAGTGGAATCCGGATCAGTTCCTCGTACATGAAAGGCCCCTTGAACGGAAGGCCGTGTTCACCGAGCGCATCGCCGTGGTCCGTGGTATACGCAATCACGGTCGAATCAAGACTCGGGACCGCATCCAGCACCGTGCCCAGCGCAGCATCCACCTTCTCGACAAGCTCGCAGTAATAGCTGCGGTAACGAAGCCAGTCGCCGGGCGCGAAGTCTTTCGCCTGGCGGCCCTGGTCCTCGTCGACGAACTGTCTCTGCTCGGAAGGCTTGCCCGCGAGATTGGATAGACCCGAAGCCGGCGGTTTCACGCCGGGGCGCACGGGATAGCCGCCCAGCGGCTTGGGCAATTCGTAGATGTGGTGCGGATTGAGGAACGAGACCCAGGCGAGCCACGGGCCGGTTTGTGCGCGAATCCATGCGGCGGCCGCGGCGGCCACCGCTTCGTCGGAACCAGCTTCGAAGGCGTCAAAACCGAATTGCGAAAGCCTGTCACCTCCGCCCAGGTGCCATTTGCCGAAGTACCCGGTGCGGTATCCCGCTGTCTTGAATACACTACCCACATTCGGCATCGAGAATGGAAGGCCATTGCCCAGCGACGCCCCGTCGGCATTGGTGAGCACGCCGGTCCGGTGCGGCTCGTGCCCGGTCAGCAATGCGGAACGCGCGGCCGAGCACTGCGGCGTATTGCAAAAGGCGTTGGAGAAATTCACGCCGCCCTTTTCTATACGGCGCCGATTAGGGAGCTTGACCGGTCCGGGAAGTAAGGCCGATTCCTGATCCGACATGACGGCGAGGACGTTGAGACGTGCGGCTTGGGGGAGTGCAGGCGCGGCGCCGAGGGCGGCTGCGGAAAGGAACTTGCGGCGAGAAGTCACGCGGCTACAATGATAGCTCCAAACTCGAGTGTGGCGATCACTCAAAACGAGTAGCGAATCGCCACCGTAACGCCGATCCCTGGCGCGTCCACACCCGATCCATGCACCCGGAAGTTCCGGTCCAGCAAGTTCATGACACCCAGGTTCAGTGCGAAATGTTCGGTCAGCGGCATTCCGGCCACGACCTCTCCCGTCCACCACCCGGCGGTCTTGAGGTAGAGCGGGACGCGCACCGCGTCGTTAATAACAGCCACTCCATTGATGATGCTGCCCAGTGGGAGTACCCGGTCCTGGATCTGATGCAAAGTCTCTCTCGTAGGTCGAAACAGATCGTCCAGCGTTCCGAGGCTGCCATCAGCGCCCGGCAACAGATGCGGCTGCACGATTCCGGCTGCGAAAAATCCGGCGATGTCGCTTCTCCGCCTGGAGGCTCCTATGCGGTCATCATCGATGTCACCGCCGGCGAGCCTTCTCTGCGAACCTGCGAACCGCACTGAAGGTTGTATCCACAGCCGCCTTCCCGAGGGCAGGTACCGCAGACTGATCATGCCCGACTGGGGCGGCAGACGCCTGACAGGCCGGTTGGGTCTCAAGTCGCGTCCCGCCAGGAACCCGTAGTTTGCCTCGATATTCCAGCGCGCCGAAATGGAGTAGCGCAATATCGCCTCTCCGCCGTAGTAGCGGGATTGGCCGTCGTTGATTGTGGTCTTTACCGCACGCGGCGTAAGCGGCGTCGTCACAGCGACAACGCCCTGCAAAAGCTGCCCTGGAACCGGCGGAATGGCTTTCACGGGAATTCCGGACACCGCGGCCGGAACCTGTCCTGCCGGGAATAACAGCGTCCTCGAGGAGACCGGGTTGTGCAGTTCCGCGTCAAAGACATGGACCCGGGCATACAGTCTTCGATCCTGGTAGCGGACTCCGAGCTCATAATTTATCAGGCTCTCCGCTCCAAGTTTCCGGATGGGCTTGCCCGTTGACAGGGATCCGTCTCCGGCATCAGCTCCAGCCAGCGCTCCCAGAGCCAGCACCGCCTCGGCGGGAACGTCGTAGGACAGCGATCGCAAGCCGACGGCCCCGAGGTCGTTGAGATTTGGGGCTCGGAATCCCCTCCCCACCAAGCCGTTTACGCTCCAGCGTTCGTTGAGGTTCAATGTAAGTCCGGCGTTGAAGGTCAGGTCGTGAAAGCGTCTGCGCGAATCGACGACACCCATATCCCGCCCCAGCCGGTCGAGGTTCTCGCTCGCGCGCGAACGGTAACCGACGTTCGTATAGCGCGTCCCCAGAGTGGCCCGCAGCCTGCCGGGCAACAAGTCAATCGAGTCCTGCACAAATAGCCCGGTAGTGTTGTGGCGCGATCCGTTCGGAAATAGCGCGCGCTCTTGAGCGGTGATTCGCGTCACGGGATCGTGAACAAAACGTGTGGCGGCCACCTTCTCGCGATAGGCTTCAGCTCCGAGTACGATCAAATGCCTCGATCCGGCGTGCGTCGCGGCTTGGACGGTATATCCAAGGGCGTTGACGCGCGCATAGTCCGTTGTGACCGGATCCGTGAATCGCGAGTTTTGCAGAATGGATCCGTCGCCCTGCGAGTTTACCGAGAAGGTTCCCGAGATGGAATCGAACTTCCATAAACCGCGCTTCTCGAAGCGGGCGTAGCCAAACTGGACGCCTTGGGGATCGAAGCGGGCCTGGAGCCTTCCTGAGCCGCCGAGCTGGTCGCGGTAGGAGCGCACGTTCCTCATGTCGGCGCGAAGATAACGGAAAGTGAGAGTCCCGCTGGAATTCGGGCGGAACGCGAGCTTCGATTCGAGACTTCGTTGTTCAAAGCCCGTATCCTGGAGGCGGTTCCCAAGCAGGCCTCGAACCTCTTGTTCGGACAAGCCTAGAAAGCGCTGGAAAGCATTCCTGGAATCGGCTCCACCGCCTGCGCGGAGATCGTTGAGCTTCCTCTCGCTCGCCCCCATGAGCCAGGCGAGTCGCCGGGTTCCCAGGGAAAGATGCGCATCGGCTGCGAGCGACGCATCCGCGCTTCCACCTGCCACCGATGCCTCCCCATGCGCTTCCGGGCGCTGCCCTCCGCTATACGGGATTTGACGGCTGATCACCTGGATGGCGCCGCCCAGAGAGTCGCTGCCATAAGACGCGCCCGCCGGTCCCAGGATAGCTTCAATCCGTTCCACCTGGCTAGGATCGATGAAGGCGAGGTATTGGTTCGGTCCAGATCTGAAAATGGAAGTGTTGTAGCGGACGCCATCCATCAATGTCAACGTTTGGTATCCGGTCAGACCGCGAAGATAAGGAGAACTCGCGCCGTAAGTCGTCTGCTGCGCCATCACACCAGGACTGCCTTCGAGCGCGGCGCCCAGCGTCGCCCGGGGCGTCCAGCGAAGTGCCGAATCGCGGATCGTGACCACCTGCGCCGCCGAATTTACGTCTTCGACCGCACCTCGCGTGGCGGTTACGGTGACGGAGGACGGAAGGCTCGAAATTTGCATCTGAACTCTGACCGTGACCACGCCACCTGACTTCAATACCAGGCGCTGCCGGTACGGTTCGAAGCCTCCGCCGCGGACCACCAGAGCGCCTACCCCCTCCGGCAGATCGCGAATCTCGAAGCCGCCGGCCGCGTTAGTTGTGGACTCGCTGATCACCGCGCCCTGAGCGCTCATTACCGCCACACTCACTCCCGGAACTCGCGCATCAGAGGCATCGAAGACGGTCCCGGCGACGGTGGCGCGCTCGAGCGTGGCTGCACAACTTACCGGCGCGGCGGGTGTGAGAACCAGCGCGTAGAAAGCAGCAAGCAGCATATTGCGCATCTCGGGCATTCCCCCTTGATTTTACACCTCGAATGTTTCTTCCCCGCGCGCGGAACGCGCAGGACGGTCTAGTACCAGCTTGGCAAACCACTGCCTGGGCGATTCAATAACTGGAGAAACCTTCCATTCCGAGGCGCCGTCAGGTGACCGGCCGTGCTCGAACATCTGACCACATACGGTCACGCTCGGAGTGGCTCGGCCGGGAAGCGGCCCCGGGAGGAGCGCTTCCATCCGCCCCTCATCTTCGCCTTCAAAACCCGCCTTGCATTCCTGAGAATCCCGGAGGCGAATAGCCGCCCATTTTCCCTTCGGAGGGCGCTCGAACAAAAATGCAAATGCGAATTTCACAAGTGTGACTTTCCTGCTTATCTCATTGAGTTATTTGGGGATTCATTCGGCGTGCGGAGTTCCTGAAGTAACAAACGGGTTGGGTGGCAGGCGGCAGCGGATATTCGTCTGACTGTTGCTTCCCGGTGCTTCACCGATAATCCCTGGGTCAGTGGGACCGGGCGGACAGAGCGCGGTTGTGCACGCTGCGCCCGAAGTCGCTCCATGCCCGCGCGTCCGGCATCCTACTTCTTCTTCGACGCGGCCCTTGGCAAGGCTTCGTTGAGCACCGGCGGAAGATAGTCGTAGTCGGTGATCTGTTTCTCCTGAAGGGCGGCCATGAGAGTCCGCTGGATGTCCCGGTACTCAAGCTGCCCGGCGATGTTGTGCAGTTCGCTCGGGTCGGCATCGAGGTCGTAGAGTTCAAGGACCGGACGCGGGCGCTGGAAGTACGCCCGGTCAATCTCAGGCTTAAGCGTGCCGGCCTGATGTGCCGCAACCATTTGCTGCCAACCGGGGTCGCTGCCGCTATCGACGGGCCAGTACTCCATCTGTGGCGTCAGGTTGTAGATCAGCTTGAAACGATTGTTGCGCACGCAGCGGGAGAGATCGAAACCGCTGGCGCGCGTGCCGGGACCAAACTCGCTGTTGCCATGGTGCAGGCGCGCGGCGAAGACGTAATCGCGCGGCTGATACCTTTTGCCCAGCAGGAGCGCCCAGAAACTGCGGCCGGAAACACCCTTCGGAGGCGATGCTCCGCCGATGTCCATGAAAGTCGCGGCAACGTCCTCGCCGGAGATCAGCGTCCTTGTGCGGCCAGGCTTGATGTGTCCCGGCCAGCGGGCGATCAGAGGCACGTTGAGGCCGGGATCGTAGAGGCTGCCCTTGCCGTGCGGAAAAGCCATTCCGTTGTCGCCCATGAACACAACCAGGGTATTGGCTTCGCGGCCATGGCGGCGCAAAACGGCAAGCGCATCGGCAAAGGAGCGGTCGGCGCGTTCGATTTCAGCGCAGTATTGGGCCAGATCTTCGCGCACGCCGGGCAGGTCGGGCAGATGCGGCGGAAGTTTGATCTTCGCGGGATCGACGTGGCCTTTATCGCGATCCCAGGGATGGTGCGGGTCGTTGTAGTTGATCCAGAAGAACCACGGACGGTCCTTCGGCGCCTTGTTGAGGAAGTCGTCGAAGCGCTCGGTCGTGGGACCTTGCGAGGAGATGTCGAGGTAGTCAACGCGGTTCTTCCACGTACGCATCTGGTGCTGTTCGTAGACCTGCGCGGTGATGGGTGACGGATTGACAACGCCATCGAGATGGAAGTACCGGCCGCAAACGCCTGTAAAATAACCCTGCGTCCGGAGGACCTCGGGAACGGTAACGATGTCGGGCGGCAGCGGCGAACTGAAGCGTCCCATGCGGGCTGCGACGGGTGACCGTCCTGTCATGAGCGCGGTTCGGGAAGGCACGCACTGGGGCGCGGCGGTGAAGGCGCGCTCGAAGACTACGCCCTCCCGGGCGAACTGGTCGAGGGTCGGCGTCGACATCCAGTCCGCTCCGTAAGGGCCGAGGTAGGGGGCACTGTGGTCGTCCGAGAGAACGAAGAGAATGTTGGGCTTGGTTGCAGGCTGAGCCGCGGCAGGGAAGGGCGCGGCAGCCAAAGCAGCGAGGGCTTGTCTGCGGTTCATGCAGCCAAGTTTACACCCGGGTGGGGCATTCTGGCGCGCCGCGGGCGGAGCCTGTCGCCGCAACGCCGGTGGTCGTTGTGGAAATCCAAACTGTTATTGTTACCGGGATGATGATCCTGGCCACGGCCCCTACCAGACCGTGATCGGTCCCCGGCTCATACAGCCGGGAATGTTCTGCACACTCCGGGGGGCCAACGCCATCATCGCCTGCAATGCTGTGTTCTCAACGACCGGTTTGAGGATCACCGGGAAACTCCCGTATGTCGCGCCCTTGGAAGCGCCCGGTGCACGGCACAACAGCCAGGCTAGCGCGGCGCCCTATTCCTCGACTTGGCCCTCGCGCACCCAGAATGGCAACTTTGATTCGCCGGCTGCCCAGTCCGGGACCTGAGCGTAAGTCAGCAGCGCGCCTGTCAGCAAATCGTAAGCCGACATGAAATGCTGGACCAGGAAGTAGCGCTCGAGATTGTCAACGGAGATTCCGAGGAAGCGGCTGCTCAATCCGCCGGTTGTTGTATTGAGGATCGAGACGGGCGTGAGGAGCGGGTCGATGCCGTCCCTCAAATCGGGGAAAAGGCGCGAGGCAAAACCGAGCGAAAAAAAATCGGCGGCACGAATGCCGAGCGCGATCGGATCCGGGTTAATCCCGAAGATCCTCGGTGGACGGTTCACGGCGAAGGGTGACGAAATGCTCACCTCCGAGACGCCATCGGAACACTCGGAGACTTCGAAGACAAAGCTCTCGAAACCCGGTCTAAACCGCCCGGGTCCCCAGAGCAAAGGGCCGTTCTCGTAGGCGGGGTCGGAGATGGTTGCGTAGCCGAAGCCATAGCGGCCGGCGACGCCGGGCTCCGGGTTGGTTTCGTCGATAATAAACTCCGAACTCGCGATCAGGTACTCCTCGGTGAACCTGGCGAGCGGAACCACCAACTGAGGGCCGCCGTCGCCGAGAGGACTCAAGTTCATCTCGACGTTAAACAAACGTGCCCGGAGAACGATCCATTCGTACGCGCCGCCCGGCTTCAATTCCCGCAGATCGACGATCTTGTGGCGGGCACCGGTGGGAAACTTGCCGACGCGGCCGGCGCGGAGCTTGTAGTAGATCTGCGAATAGCCCCATCCGCCAGGGTCGCTCGTATCGGCCGCGCGGCCGGCGAGCTCGCGGAGAGAAAAGGACGCGGGTCTATTGAAATCAGCCACGCGCATGAAGTAGCGGAGGGCGAACTCGCGGATCTGCGAGTTCGCCGACGGGTTCGAAGTCCGTCCCCAAGTCAGGTTCTGAACCACGCCGAGGACAGGAATTGCGCCGGAGGACAGTTTTGCCTCGTCGAAGAATCCAACGGACGGATTCTCGTCGTACGGACCTCGGCGCAGCTTGAAACGGTTCACGTAGTTGTTCGCGCGGTCCGTCTTGCGCCACCAGGCGTAGAGATCCTTCCCCTCTGCCAGGGAGGGTTCGACCAGAGCCAGCAGCTTCCGGTCATCGCCAGTGAGTTCGACCTCCGGGAATGGAGTACTTTCGTGTTCGAAAGCGGCCTTCGGGGATGCGGACATGATTTCTCCTTATCTAGTGAACTCCCGCATCTAGTGAACTCCCGCTTGCTGGGTTTGGGTGCCGGAGGCCCAAGGCGGCAGATTACCCGTGTCGAGCCAGTTCCCAACCTGCCGGTAGGCGAGCAAGGAATCGAGGATCAACTGATAGTAGAGCTGAAAGTGCCGCGCCAAAATATCGCTGAAGAGTTGCCGCCGGGATATGGCGAATCCGCCGGAGGCGAGACCGCCGGTGGCGGCGTTGGCGGTCGAGATGAATCCAAGAAGCGGATCGAAACTTCCGAACGTGGGCCGCAGGGCAACCAGGTCGTCAAAGGGCCTGAGCAGCCGGTCCGACAGGCCGAACGTAAGGAGACTGCCGGCTTTAAGAGCGATTCCAATAGGATCGATTTTGACGTCGAGAATTCGGTCCGGCAAATTGCCGGCGAAGATCAGGCGCACGCGGCTCTCGCCATTTTCCAGGACATCAAAGCGGATGCTCTGAAAGCAGGCGCGGAACTGGGCGGGCCCGTATACCTGAGGACCACGAGGAGTGGGATCGTGGAGAAGGGAATAGCTGAATCCGTAGCGCCCAAGAATCCCCGGGGCCGGCTGGTGCTGATCGATCACCGAGCCGGGGTCTAAGGCTATCGTGGGAGAATCGGGCAGCGGAATTACCAGTCGCGGACCGGCCGGGCCGGAGGGTGCCAGCATCATTTCATAATCGAACGGCCGCGCGCGCAGGACCACCCAGCCGTACTTCGGCCCGATCTCGCGTAGATCGATAATCCGCTCGCGAAGCTCCGGCGGAAAAGGCGCGACAACACCGCTTAAGGCGTCCTTATAGTAGAGCTGTGTGTGGGCAAAGCCGCGACGAACATCGAGGTTGGGCGGCCGCTCGGTAAAAAGTTGGAACAGGGGTGCGAACAGCGGTCCGAATCCGAGTTGGCGTTCGGGCTCGGGCGGCGCTATACCTGAGACGCGAAAGAGATAGTGAAGAACAAATTCTCGGATCTGGTCGCGATACTCTTCGGGAGAGCCTGCCTTCGGCACGTCGAAGATCATCTCGTGAGAGTAGCCCATCACGCCGATCGGCCCCGATTCGATTTCCGCGTCGGCGAAGAAACCAAACGCATGATCGGGAGGCGTCAGATTCTCGAGAAAATGGAACCTGTCCCGGTAGGCATTTGTGGCATCGGTACGTTCCCACCATTGCCGGAGCCGAAGACCGTCGGCAAGCGCGCGATCTACATCAGCCAGGATCCAAGCATCGGCGGAAGTCGAGGCCGGAGCGGCAGTCGGAGAGTCGTTAGCCATTGAGGTGACTCCTGTCGCCCCTCAGTATACCTGCATTTTATTCCGAATTGTCTGCCCCTGCCGGAAAAGCCACCCATTTTCCCTGTAATTCCGATATACTGACTACCGCGACCTTGGCTGCGCTGGGCTGCCACGGAGAGGAAGGAGGAATATTCCGATGACGAATCAGCAGGTGTTTGTTCTTCAGATGGCTCTGACAATCCTTGTCTATGCGCTCATCGCACGGTGGTATCTCGCTCCGGCGATGTCGAGGTTTTCGTTTCATCAGAAATTCGGCTACCTGATGTTACCGCATGCCCTGAGGCACATCGGCCTTACGGCGATTGTACAGGTCGTCGTAGACCCGAAGGTTCCTAAGGAGTGGTCGCAACCGGTCGGGTACGGCGATCTGATCACGGCGGGACTGGCGATTGTGACGCTTCTGGCGCTGCGGGGCCGGTGGCCGATTGCGATCGGGCTGGTCTGGCTGACCAATATTGTGGGATTCGCGGATTTCGCGAATGCGGGGATCCAGGCGACCCGCTATGAGGCTTTTAATTACCAATTGGGCGGCTTCTGGTTCCTGCCGACGTTCTTCGTGCCGAGCCTGGTAGTGACGCATGTGTGGATGTTCGCCATCCTGATCCGGGGCGGAGCGGCTAGTGGGAAGACCGCCGGCGCGGCGGCATAGAGCGAGCATTCAACCCGCCGGGCTGAGCGAGCGCTAGTGCTGGGCTGTGAGAGAATGCCGGCCAGCAGCACTGGACGTACGTAGGCCGGTTTGGAGTAAGCCGCCTCGGGCAACTTGGCGGCAATTCCAGCGTGATCGCCGGCAAAACAGCGACGTCCTGATCGACCGGCGCGGCGCGTCACCGTGATGTCGATATCAAGTGCGCCGTCGGCGGTAGAACAATGCCGCGTTGATGGAACACGAGATTCTATAGCAGCCCAGAGCTAAGGCGTTTCCATCGTTGTCGATGACGTTAGGCTCGGGCTTTCAGGCAAACCGAGTTGGAACAAGCATTCGGACGCGCTACCCTACGGGCTCCCTTAGCCAGTCCGGGCGCTTCAGCACTTCGCGCGGCTTGCTCCCGTCGGGCGGGCCAATAATTCCGTCGCGGTGCATCATGTCGAGGATGCGCGCCGCGCGCCCATAACCCAACCGGAGGCGCCGCTGCAACGTCGAGGTCGACGCTTTCCCGACCTCCAAGATCACGCGCAGCGCTTCTTCGTACATCGGATCCTGCTCGTCCGACGGCTCCCCTTCGCCCTCCGCAGCCTCCTCTTCTGCCGGTGGCGCGACGAGGAACGACTGGTCGTATTCGGGCGTCGCCTGCTCCTTCCAAAACTCAACCACTGAATTGATCTCCGTCTCCGTAACGAACGCCCCGTGGACGCGCCGCAGCCGCGACGATCCCGGCGGCAAGAACAGCATGTCTCCCTTCCCCAGCAGATGCTCCGCGCCCATGATGTCGAGAATCGTGCGGGAATCGACCCGCGTGGCCACGCGAAAACTCATCCGCGCCGGGAAGTTCGCCTTGATCAAACCCGTGATCACGTCCACGCTCGGCCGCTGCGTCGCAAGCACCAGATGCATGCCCACCGCGCGCGCCATCTGCGCCAGTCGCGTGACGGACTCCTCCACGTTGCGGCCTTCGAGAATCATCAGGTCCGCCAATTCGTCGATCAAAATCAGGATGTACGGAAGCGGCTTCAACTCTTCGATGGGCGGGACGCCGTCTTCGTCTTCCTCGAACAGGCTGCGCGGCTCGTGCTGAAGCTTCAGGATTTTCTTGTTGTACTGGTCGATATTCCGCACGCCTTGCTCCGCAAGCAGTCGCAGCCGCCGCTCCATCTCGAGCACGGCATTCTTCAGCGCGTAGGTGGCCTTCTTCGGGTCCGTGATCACCGGAGTCAGCAGGTGCGGTATGCCTTCGTAGACGCCGAGTTCGACGCGCTTCGGGTCCACCATGATCATGCGCACTTCGTCCGGCGTCGATTTGTAGAGGATCGACATGATGAGCGAATTGATCATCACGCTCTTGCCGGAACCCGTGGAACCTGCGATCAGCGCGTGCGGCATCGTCTCAAGAGACGCTACTTTGATCCGCCCGCTGATGTCCTTGCCCATCGATATGGTGAGTTTCGAGGGCGAACTGGTGAATTCGTCCGACTCGAGAATCTGCCGCAACGCGATGATCTCGCGCTTCGTGTTCGGCACTTCGATCCCGACGGTCGGCTTGCCCGGAATGCGTTCGATAAGAATCGATTCCGCCTGAAGACCCAGACACAGATCCTCATTCAGCGAAATGATGCGGCTGTACTTGATGCCTGCCTCGGGCTTGAACTCGAACGTAGTGACCACGGGTCCTGGGTTGATCTGCACGACCGATCCTAGAACGTTGAACTCCTCGAATTTTGATTTGATCCGCGCCGCGACGTCCTTCAATTCCTGTTCGTCGTAATCCGACCGCGGCTGCGCTTCGTTCAACAGCGAGGTCGGCGGGAGCCGGTAGGACTGCCGTAGGGTCTCATGCTCCGCGCGTGGGTTAGTAACCAGCTCGATCGCGTGTGGCGCCGGTTCGTCCCACGGCGGACGCTGGTCTTCAAGAGCGCAGATGGGAATGTCTTCGACCTCAGGCGCCTGCGCGGCTCTCCTGCGGGGCGCGGCCGCTTCAAGTTCCGCGATGATATCGGGCTCCCCGGATACTTCCGGAGCTTCGCTTATTGGAACATCCGCGATCGTCTTTCGCGGGCGCTTCCTTATTCTTTCGTCGCGCTTCTCTTCGCGAAGCCGCTCTTTCTCTACGCGGCGGAGCAAGCGGGCGTCGCGTCTGCGTACGCGCCAAGCGCTCCATCGCGCCCCGGCGGACCTGAACCACGCGATCGGCCTGGCAAACCAGACGCCGAACTTCTCGACGGAGAACGACGACACGAGATACACCGCGACGATCATCGCTGTAAGCGTCGCGACCAGTGCTCCTGTCAGGTTCATCGAAGCCATAAGCAGGTCCGCGGCCGTTTGCCCCACGACGCCGCCGGGAATGAGCGTGCCACCGAAGAATCGCCAGCCGGGCCTGAACGACAGGAGGGCGCAGGAAGCAAGCCAGAAGGTCAGCGTGCCAATAACCTTGGCCGTTGGCGCTTCAAACGCTTCCGAGCGTATCCACTTCCATCCCAGAATCAACGCCGCAATGGGGAATAGAAACGCGCCGAGGCCAAAGAGTTGATAAAGAATGTCGGACAGATATGCGCCCGGGTAGCCGATGAGGTTTAGCGGACGCGCGCTTCCGGAGGCCGTGTTCCAGGACGGATCACTTGCCTGATACGAAATCAGGCTAAGCCAGACAAGAAGGCCGCATGAAAGCAACACAAACCCTGTCGCCTCGTTGAGCCGTTTGTATTCGGTCGGATTTATCAGCTTCATCCCGTTGAGCCGCGGGAGAAAGCCAGAGCAAGCACTATTATGCCAAAAATTACCCGATAGTAAATGAAAATGTTCAAGTTGCCCCGCTGAAGATGACGGAGGAACCACCCGATGACGACGAATCCGGTGATCGCGCTTACGCCCGCGCCGATGAGGAACTGACCCCACTCGACGTGCCCCTGCTTCATCAAATCGTACAGCGCCTTGGCTGCCGCGCCTGCAATCGCCGGCGTCGAAAGCAGGAACGAGAACCGCGCCGCCGTGTCCCGGTCAAGACCTCGAAAAAGGGCCGTCGCGATCGTGATGCCGCTCCGCGACGTTCCGGGGACGATCGCAAGGGCCTGCGCCGCGCCGATGGCCACGCTATCGGTCCAGGAGAGTTCGCCCATTCCGCGCTCGCGTTTCCCGACGCGCTCCGCGATCCACATCAGGACTCCTACGCCTACCAGCATTCCGCCCATCACGAACGGATTGCGCCAGGTAGTCTCCGCCTGATCCTTGAACTTGAAGCCGAGCACGCCGATGGGAAGCGAGCCAAGCGCAAGGAACCACAGGAGCATTGGCCGCTTGCGCAGTTCCGGGTCGCTTCCGTAACGGACGCCCAACCCCTGGGCTGTTACCTGAACCCACGCCTTGAAAAAATAGAAAAGGACGGCGAGCAGCGTTCCCACGTGCAGCGCGATGTCGAAGTTCAGCTCTTCGGGCTGCCAGCCGAGCAGCCACGACGTCAGGTAGAGGTGGGCGGAACTGCTGATCGGTAGAAACTCGGTGATTCCCTGCACGATGGCCAGGAGCACGACCTGATAGATGGGCATAGGAAATTATGTTTACGATCTGAGGATTGCATCAATCAGGCCGCCTGCAGTGAAGACTTCAGCGGCCGCGTCTATGGCGATTCCGTGCCGCCGCGCGGTCGACGCTGTTACTGGGCCGATGACCGCCACTTTCACTCCCGCGAGCGTCGCCGCGCCCGCCGCGCGGACAAAATTCTCGACCGTCGAGGAACTGGTAAACAAGACCCAGTGGGGTTTTCGCGAACCGTCGAAGGCTATACGGATGCGCTCCGCGGCGTCTTCCGGCGATACCGTGCGGTAGGCGGTGACGACGTCCACTAGAGCGCCGCGATCTCTGAGAGTGGTTGGAAGTATATCGCGCGCGACGGCCGCCCGCGGGAGCAGTATGCGTTTGCCCGCGACATCGTGCGCGGCGAAGGCTTCCAACAATCCCTCCGCGACAAACTCCCGTCCCGTCAAATCCACTTTCAAATGAAGGGCCTCGATCGCCGCGCCCGTCGCCGGTCCTATGGCGCAGATGCGGCCGCGGATGGCGCGAAGATCGAAGCGGGATTTCCGAAGCCGGTCGAGAAAGAAGCGTACACCGTTCGCGCTCGTGAAGACGAGCCAGTCGTATTCCGGCAGGGATTCGATGGAGCGGTCGAGCGGCCCATAGTCTTCGGCGGGGAGGATTTCGATTGTCGGAACCTCGACGGTCTCGGCGCCCAGTTCGCTCAATTTCGCGGAGAGCGCGTCGGCCTGGCCGCGGGCGCGCGTCACTGCCATACGTTTGCCGAACAGCGGCAGGCGCTCAAACCAGTTGAGCTTCTCGCGAAGGCGGACCACGTCGCCGATCACGATGGTTGCCGGCGGCTTGAGATTCGCGCCTCGAATCAGGTCGCTCAGGGTTGCGAGCGTCCCCGTCAGGGTCTGCTGAGACGGTAGAGTGGCCCAGCGCACCACCATCGCGGGCGTCTCGGGAGACCGGCCGCGCCTTACAATTTCCGCCGCGATCCCGGCAAAATTCGTGAGTCCCATGAAGAGCACCAGCGTGTCGGCCCCGCCCACGCGTTCCCAATCGATCTGCGCGACATCGTGACCCGTGACAAACGTGACCACCGAAGTATGCTCGCGGTGCGTGAGCGGCACTCCCGTGTACGCTGCGATTCCGAGCGGCGTTGTCACTCCCGGCACCACTTCAAACGGAATCCCCGCGTCAAACAGCGCTTCCGCCTCTTCGCCTCCGCGTCCGAAAATGAATGGGTCGCCGCCCTTCAACCGCACGACGCGTCCGCCGTGGCGGGCGCGGTCGATGAGCATCGCGCAGATCTCTTCCTGGGTGTACGCGTGCAGGGCGCGCTTCTTGCCTACGTATATTCGCTCAGCTTCTGGCGGCGCAAGATCAAGCAGCGACTGGCTGACAAGATGATCGTAAAGCACGCAGGAGGCGGATTCGAGCACTTCGCGGCCGCGGCACGTGATGAGGCGCGCGTCGCCCGGCCCGGCCCCGACCAGATAGACTTTGCTCATAGGCGCTTCAAAATCTCGTCCGCGCCGCGCTCCAGCAACTTCGCCGCGAGGTTTCGTCCCAACGCTTCCGCATCGGTGGCGGCGCCCGCCTCGGAATCGCGAATCAACGACGCGCCATCGGGTGAAATCACAACAGCCATGATTCGTAGCGATCCCTGTTCCATGCGTGCATAGGCTCCGATTGGCACTTTGCACCCACCGCCGAGCGCTCCGAGCACAACGCGTTCCGCCTGTACCGCCAGTCGCGTCTCGCGGTGATCGAGCGCCGCGCAAGCGGCCGCGCCCGCGCTTTCCCTAATCGTTTCGATCGCGAGCGCACCTTGTCCCACCGCGGGACACATCACTTCCGGCGCGAACGATTCCGCGATGCGCGACGCCCAGCCTAGCCTCCGCAGTCCGGCGGAAGCCAGAACGATGGCCGCGAATTGGCCCTCATCGAGCTTCCTCAGCCGCGTGTCCACGTTGCCTCGGACGGATTCGACGAGCAGATCCGGACGCTCGTGCCGAAGCTGCGCCGCGCGCCTGGGAGAACTCGTACCAACGCGAGCGCCCTGAGGAAGTTCGTTCAAACGCTTGCCCACGAGCGCATCGAACGGGTCTTCGCGTGCCGGAATCGCGGCCAGTTGAAGCGACGGGTCCGGCAGATCGGTGGGCAAATCCTTCAAACTATGCACCGCCAAATCGACGCGTCTTTCGAGTAGCGCTTCCTCGATCTCCTTAGTGAACAGGCCTTTTGTGCCGGTATCGGCGAGCGCCAGCTCCGTCACACGGTCGCCCGTGGTTTTGATGATTTCGATACGGCAGGCATGCCCCAATTCCTCAAGCTTCGCCTTCACCCAATGCGCCTGCCACAACGCCAGTTGCGAGCCTCTCGACCCGATAATCAACTCAGTCACGAAGATGAAAAACCTTTCGAATCGCGTTGATCACAAGCGCGCCGTCGGGCTGGCCGGCCTGATTCCGCAGTTCCGCGATCGGCCCGTGCGCGATCTTGTTGATCAGCGCCCGCGTCATGCCCTCAAGCGCCTCTTCCATCTGCGGCGTGAGCGGACCGAGCTTCCGCCTCATTTTCTCCATTTCCGCGGCGCGAATCTGTTCCAGCTGCGCCTGCAGGTTCACGATGGTCGGCGCGATCTCCTGCACCTTGAGGCGCGCCATCATGCGTTCCACTTCCTGAGATACGATGCGTTCGGCGTGGTCGGCTTCCTTTTGCCGTTCACGCACGTTCGAGTTCACCACTTCCTGCAAGTCGTCGATGTCGTAGAGAAATACGTTGTCGATCTTGTTGACCGAAGGCTCGATGTTTCGCGGCACCGCGATATCGATGAGGAACATCGGGCGGTTCTTGCGCGCGGCGATCACGCGCTGCATGTCTTCCTTTCGGATGATGAAGTGAGGCGCGCCGCTCGACGTGATCACGATATCGACTTCGGGCAGAATCCCGAGGAATCGCGCGTACTCGACCGGTGTGCCATGAAACAGCGCGGCCATTTCGAGGGCGCGTTCGTGCGTGCGGTTCGTCACAAAGATGCGCGACGCACCGGAGCGCAGCAGGTGCTTCGCGGCCAGTTCCGACATCTTGCCGGCCCCTACGATCAGCACGCCGCGCGACGCCAGCGATCCGAAAATCTTGCGCGCCAGCTCCACCGCCGCGTAGCTGACGGAAACCGCCATCTGTCCGATTCCGGTCTCCGACCTCACCCGCTTCGCCACGCGGAACGCCTGCGTCACAATGCCTTCAAGCGTTCCCGACAGCGCGCCAGAGGCCTTAGCGACGGCATAGGCGTGCTTCAACTGGCCGAGAATCTGAGGCTCGCCCACGACCATGGATTCGAGGCTTGCGGCCACGCGGAAGAGATGATGGATCGCCTCGCGTCCCTCGAATCTCTGAAGGTAGGGCGTCACCATATCGGAGGTGACAGGCCTCGTTTCGAGCAGGAACCGCCCCACAGTCAATTCGGAATCCGCGCCGTCTTCGCAGGAGAGAGCGATCTCGACGCGATTGCACGTCGAGAGAATCACGGCCTCCGAAACTCCGTCGCGAGACTTTAGGTTCCCCACCGCTTCTTCGAGCGCCGCGGTGGGAAACGCCAGTCGTTCGCGCACTTCGACGGGCGCCGACTTGTGGCTGACGCCGGTGATAGAAACTCTCATTGCGTCCCACCCAGCCGCAGGCCGCTGTGCGCTGCCCAGGTGATGGCGGAGCAGCAGAGCGCGGCGATCGAGAGCAATGCCGCTTTTCTCCCGCGCCATCCGGCGTTAACGCGCAGAAACACCATCGCCAGGTAGATGGCCCAGGTGGCAATAGAGATCCCGATTCGCGGCTCGCCGATCCAGCCGGTACCCCACTCGACGAATGCCCACGTGCTTCCGACCACGATTCCAAGCGTGATGAACACGAAGCCGAAGGCCATGGAGCGCGAGATCAGGTCGTCGAGATCGCCCAGCGGCGGCAGCTTGTAATAGAAGTTGCGAGGCTTCTTTCGTTTGAGTTCTCGTTCCTGAAAGAGATAGAGCACGGACGCGACCGCGGTAAACAGCAGCGCCGCGTAGCCGAGCAGCACGAGGACGATGTGGATGGCGAGCCAGGTGCTGCGAACCTCGGGGCTGGTGTGGACGTCAATGGGGTTCCCGAACGTGCCCATCAGGGTCATAATGAAGACGACCGGAAAAACGAATACGCTGAGCGATTCGATCTTGTAGCGCCAATACACGAACAGGTACGAGCCGGCGATAATCATCGCGCACAGCGAGAGCGATTCGTAGATGTTGTTAACGGGCAGCGAGCCGGAGAGAGCGCCTTCTTCGACGATCGAAACGAGGTGGAGCAGCGCGGCGAAACCGAAAGCGACGAGTGCTGGACGGAACAGATGGTCGCGCTTCCGGACCAGCGTGACGATCCCGTGCAGCAGGCCGAGCGCGTAGAGAGCGGCGGCCGTCCGCAGCCAAAGTACACTCAGTTCCGCCATGGAGTTTTGCGTGCGCCGGTCAACGTTTCAGTATATCGTGCGGGGTTGGAGCGCTGGATGCGTAGGCGGGAATTCACCCCGGCACAGTGAAGGAAGGCAAGCCGGCCGCGACCGACTCGATCTTGTATGGCCAAACACGAACAGGTACGAGCCGCATCAGAGTACACTCAGTTTTGTCATGGGGCCTGGAGTGTGCCGTTCGAGAATTTCAGTATCTCGGGTGAGGGTTGACGGGCTGTCAGGGAGGCCACGTAGGCCTGTCGCGCGTAAGGGTGCGGGGTCAATATGCAGAGATGTTCGTAGAATGATCCGTGGTGAGCGCTTCCACAAAGCCGCAGGGCTTGATCACGGCGAAAGGCAGGCAATCGCGTTCTCCAGCCGTTCTCCCCTGATCGCGGAGAGTGCTGGGCGGCAGCGATCACTTCGGGCTGGAATGGCGCAACTTCGGTATTCACATACGCAAGTCCGAAGCGGAACGATGTCATTGACCCGCTTCCTGACGCCCGGGCCGCGACTCTGTGGTGCCAGAACTGGCTCACCGGATCAGTATGATACCGAGGTTCGCTCCTTTCGCTTCCTGGGAACGGAGGCGATCACCGAGGCTGTCACGTGCTTATTCCACGCAAACGCCAGCGCCGGCGTATCAAAGCGAACCGAGGAACGCCAGCAGATTTCCTTGTTCCACCGGTTCGAGCGCCAGGAATCGCGAGCGGGCCGCCTCCGCTTCCGCGCCATGCCGGCGGATCGCTTCGAGCGCCGTTGCGGCGCTGCCGTCGTGAAGGAGCGGACGTCTGAAACGTAGTCCCCACAGCGGAGGGGTTCGCATCTCGTCGCCGCTCGCGTCCGCCTGTTCGATGCCGTCGCCCGTGCCCACGTCGTGAAGCAGGAGGTCCGAGTAGAGGTTAACGCGCTTGCGATCGAACAGCGGATTCGCGCTCGGCCCCGTGGTCATCGACGGAACGTGGCACGCGGCGCACCCAACGGCGGCGAAAAGCCGCTCACCAGCGTCGTCGTCGGGTCCCGCTGCCCCACGATCGAGCGGCGCGAGGAATTTCATGAAATTCTCGAAATTGTCGATGGCCCGCAGGCCGGTCACCCGGCTGCGGACGTCTTCCGGATCCGGTTTCAAATCGCAGAGTTTCAGTTGGCGCGCGGTAAGACCGGGTGACAGCTCGTCCGGGAACAGGTCGCTGGTGATTCCCATTTCATTGCGATAGGCGTCGGCCGAGAATGCGAGCAGCGTCGCATGTTGGGCTTTCCAGCCAAAGCGCCCGATGCGGGGTTGACGCGTGGCAATGTCGGTGACGCGCGACGCGCGCCCCTTCACACCGTCGGCGTTACCCACGGGTTTCTCAAGCGCAAGAATGGCCGCGTCGGGAATCGCCTCGATCAACCCGGCGCCGAATAGCGGAGTCGGGACACGCCGCGCAATCACGTTCGCTTCCCGCGGAATCTGAATCTGGCATTCGTGCTTGCCGATTGAGAATACGCTAAAGAGCGTTTCCCCGTTAAGCGCCGTGAACTTGCCGTCGGCGTCGACGTGGCCCGCGCGCACCTCCGTCATCGTAGCGATCCCGCCGATCGCCGGCACACTATGGCACTGTCCGCAGCTTGTCCCATTGAAAACGGGGCCAAGACCTTCCTGGGCGGTTTCAACTTCGTTGAAATCCTCCTGCCCCAAACGAAACAGTTCGAGTTGGGCGGAGGTGACGCCCGGTAGCGGCGCCCCAGGTTCGGCTGCAAAAGCAACGAAGGCGGCAAATAGCAGCGCCAATCTCACTTCGACCTTGATCATCTCACCACAACCTCTCCGCGCATCATAGTGTGGCCGGCCCCGCATGCGCGCGAGCATTCAAATGGGTACTTTCCTCTCTTCAACGCGCGGAATTTGACGCGCAATTCGCCTTTCCCCTGTTGCGGAATCACGGCGTTGACGCTCGCGGCCGCGAAGAGGAAACCATGCTCTGTGTCCTCGCTCGTGAGAACGAATTCCACAAGCGTCCCCTGCTTGACCGTAATGCGGGAAGGCGAAAAAAAGAAACGCTCCGCGGCGATCGAGACCGTCCGATCCGGTTTGGTCTCGGGTGGCGCGGCGGCCAGTAGCAGCATTGCGAGAATAGCTTTCATCAGAACCACCATCCGATGCCGAGATTGATTGAATCCGCCGGCCGGAAAATTGAACGTGCACTCCGGTTGAATCCGTAGTCGAACTTGAACGCAATGTCCGCGTGCGGTTTGAATGTCGCTCCCACCACCCATGAATTACGGTCGAACTGCGGTAGCGGAACGTAACCATCCGGCATCTTGTGTTGCGTGTTCCATGCCTCGCGCCGCGCAAACAGAATCAGGTCGTGGCGGCTCCGTCGCGGAAAGATGTGCACCGCCGGCTCGATGTAAGCGCCGCGCATCCGGCTCGCGATATTCGGGTTCGTACCCGTATCGAGCTCGAGTGCGCGGTTCAGTTCGCCCGCCTTCGAGATCCAGGTGTCTGCGAACAGTCCGCGGAGGTCAAAGCGGCTGTAGCTGTAACGGCCGTCAACGTCAAGAATCCTCACCCGTGGATTGACGCCGCTAAGGTTGAAGCCGGTGTGACCCGAATAGACGCTCGCCCCCAACGCCAGCCGCCGCAAGCCCACGTATTCGAGACGCGCTACCTTGGCCGGGTTACGGAAGGAAGCGCCGAAACCGTTCGTCTTACCCGACCCGAAGCCCTCCCCGGATGTAAATCGCGACGCATCGAGACCCGACATCAGGTACGCCCTGTAGCGGAAGCCGCGGCCCAGATCGCCCGCCGCCCCGAAGCCCATCTCGCGCCACGTCGAGGGAATAATGAACGTCTCCACGAAGGGCCTCTCCACTCCATTGAACGAAGGCGGTTCGTGCCTCTCGTTGATGATGCCGACTGGCGCTAGCAGCATTCCGGCGCGAAGGTTGAATTGCGACTTGATGAGGAAATCGATGTAGGCCTGTTCGAGCGCCACTTCCCCCCGCTCCTCGCCGCCCCCGATGAAGGCGTGCTCGAATTCCAGTTCGCTCCAGAACTTGAGCCGGCTCGAAAAGCTGTGGCCGAACAGGAGCACGAAGCGGTGAAAGTCGAACTCACCTGGAAGACCCCGATCCTTGTTGAAATGAAAATCCATGTAACCGGAAACTGGAAGCCGCAATTCCGGATCGGCGCTCGACCTGGAATCACCCCTGACCGAAATGGTTTCAAACGGCGAAACAGGTTCAGCCGGCGAGACAGGTTCAGGCGGCGGGACGAATGCCTCTGCCGGCGGCGTCACAACGGGTTGCGGCTTGACCGACAGAAGCTCGTTTAGCTTCTGTTCCAGAAACTGGACGCGGGCTGTCAACTCACCGACACGACGCTCCAAATCGGCGGTAGACTGCCCATAGGCCGTGCACGCTAACAAAACAGGAGCGAAACAAAAGAACTTCACCATAGCGACATTAGAGACAACCTTATGATTAATACTCCAATATTCACTATAGTTAAGTATTTGTCAACTGCCCTCCTGCTCGGCTCGGTTGCAACCGACCAGGAACGTGAAATCCGCGCCGTTCTTCAACAGCAGCAGGACGACTGGAATCGCGACGACCTGCACGCCTTCATGGACGGCTACGAACCGGGCGAATCGACCACGTTCGTGGCAGCCACGGTAACCAAAGGCAGGGACGCCGTGCTGGCCAACTACTTGAAGCGTTATCCGTCCCGCGACCATATGGGTACGCTGACCTTCACGGTCCTCGACGTTCGTCCGCTCGGCCCGGAGAACGCATCGGTCATCGGCCGCTTTGTCCTGAAACGCACAGCGGAAGGCGGCGGTGACAAGGGCGGCCTCTTCACCTTGGTCTTTCGAAAGACCACCGCCGGGTGGAAGATCATTCTCGACCACACGAATCCGTGATGCGGCTTGTCCTCTGAGCCATCGCCGTCTGGGTTGCCTTGACTGGCGCCGAAGTGGTCCACGGCACTCTGAGGACTCCATATCTTCCACCCTTCCCGGCGATTTCCCGGCACGGCAGGCAAGCGTATTCAAAGGCAGCGCGATCATCCTTGCCCTGTCCTGCTGGGCGCTCCCATGGCTCGACACGGACTCGATGAACGCGCCGCTTCCGGTTGGCTCATTGTGGCTCGCGCTCACGCTGGCGTTCCAATGGGGCTTAGGGCGGTTCGTGCCCGGGTACTCGTGCGATCCCTGGCCTCAAATTACAACCTGCTCGAAGGGCGGGCTGCTGCCAATCGGACTCGCGATTCTCCTGTTTGGGCCGTCTCCGGCGGCGCGGCTCCGGGAGCGCTTGTGCGCTGACCGCACTCGACGGCACTCCCTCTCGCGGGTCCGCTCCTTCCCGGTTAGCGTGATGGTTCGATGATACCGGCGCGGGTATTTGTGTCCGAGTTGGCTTGCCCGAGCAGGGTCGCCGGCGGCATGATTCCGAAACGGGGGCTGTTCCAGGTCCATCAACGCAACGGATCAGGTTTGCCAAGCCATGCCCCGTCGAAAACCTGGACGTGGGTCGCGTAAAGCCACTCGGGACGTCACCCAGATCGGACACTTGGTCTTCGGCCTCTACGACCGAACGGGCCTGACCGGCCTCAGGCCCGTTTACGGAACCCTGAGCACCACGAGGCCGACCTGCTTGCCGTCGGCCGCGAGCGCAATCGCGGCTACGGAATTGGCCTTGCTATTGGCGACCATCAATCGCACTTGCCCAGCTCCCGCCGCGCCGCCTGGCACTCCCCCCCGGTAGTCCGCCTGGAAGCCCGCCGGGTCCACCTCCGCCCGGCGCGGCAGCCGCGGCCGGACCAATAGAGGCTACGCCCTCCGGATTCGCAACAACCGTCACATCAGACGTCCTCAGATCGTACACCAGGAACTGGGAGCCCCCATTCTGCGGCTTGATGCCCCGTGCAACAAGCTTTCGCGTTGCGGGAAAAACACCGGCTACGGCCACCGTCACAAAGCCGTCTGGAACGGGAAGCCGACGCGTCTCTAGCTTGTCAAGATCGAAAACAACCACTCCGGCATCCCCTGCCACGCGGTTGGTTCCCGGAGCGATCAGCAGACCGAGTTGAGCGGCGACGGCTACGTTGCCGAAGCTCGTGACGCCGGATGGCAGATCCAGCCGATACGCCGAATTGAAAGCGCCGTCAAGGATGAAGAGCGAATCTGAAGTATTCGGGCGCGCGGGATCGGAGTTCGTTCCATAAACGTAATCGTTCACTTCGCCGGAAGTGCCGGGAGAAGCGTTGAACTGCGCGGTACCCGGGAGCGGCACAGCGGACACTTTTTCCGTTGGCAGATCCAGCAGCAGGAAGCCCACGCCCGGGCACACATTCTTGAAGGCCGTTTCCACAACGTTAGTCGCGACAAGCGCCTTCTGCCTCCCGAGTTCGAGATCGACGATGCGAATCTGCGCGGTGCAGGTAGGAGCGTACCAGCCGTCGGGGAAAGGGATAGCCTTCGCCGGGGCTGCGTCGAGCGTGAACGCCGCAAATCCATGTTTGTTGTCGCTGGTGCGGGCAAGTGCGTATACGACGCGGCGGTCGGCGTCGTACGAAAGCGCGCCGCGAGGGATCTGAAGTGCGGCCCCACCGGGGCCACCCGGAGCGCCACCCGGATTCACGGGCGGCCCCGGCGCGATAAGCGCCTGCCAACCGTCCGGAAAAGATTTGGATGCGGCCACGTCTCCTGAGGCTGTGAGAATCGCGAATTTCGCCTGTTTGGGCGCATCGGCGCTGTCGCCGACAACCACGCCAAATCTTCCTTGCGGAAGCTGCACCGGGAGTGAAAGCAAACTTGTCAATCCGTCCACGTTCACTTGCAAGCCAAGAAACGCGCCCTGACCGCCGCCAACGGCGCCGCCACCCGAAGGTCCGTCCTGCAATTCACCGGTGTGGGCATCAATGATGACGACACGATTGGGAGAGCCGGGGATAACCGCGCTGAAATTGCCCCCGGCCGCACCCCCAAGTTGCGACGCCGCGGCAGGAAGGTCGACTGAGAGTGTACCTGTCAGGGCGGGGTTGAAAATCTGGACCTTCGAACTGACGCCGTTGGGGGCGGCCGCCTGGGGTAGTCCGGCCAGCGCGGCCATGGCGGGTCCTTCGTTTGGGGTCACTGCCGGCGTTATGGCATTCGCGTTTCCGTTCGTCAGGCAGCCTTCGACAGCCGCCACAGTTTGCTTCAACGCGTCGAACATGAGTGAGGGATAACAGCCGTCGGTTCCGCGCGCAGCGGAGCCGATCCAATAACTTCCGTTTAGGTCTGGGCTTGCGATTGAGCGCAGATCCGGCGTCCCCGCGGGCAGATTTAGAAGCTGCACTTCCGGCGCGGACAGGCTCTGGTAGGTGGTGCGGCTGGATGCCCGATTTCCGGACACAAGCGTGAGCACGTCTCCCGGCCTCGCGGCCGCGGGCACTTCAACCTGAACGTCGTACTCCCCGGCGCGCTTTGTGGAGTGCGCCACAACCGCATTTACTCTTAATCCGCCGATGTAGGCGGTGACCGGGGCTACGGGCGCCGAAGGGGAATCGGGGCTGGCAGCTTCGCCCGTGCCGACGCGCGGCGAGGTGACGCCGAGTCCGCTGACCACGAAATTGAAAGTAGAGCCGGAGAGGGTCGCGGCCGCGGCCCCAGAGCCATCGCCGCTTGCGGACCGCACGGCCGGTTCGGTCGCGGTAACGGTCAAACGAGTGGGGCGGCCTGATACGCCCGCCCGCTTCACGATCACATCCACGATTCCGGGAGCGGTTTCGAATGGCGCCTGCGCCACAATCTTCGTGGAACTCACCGAATATAGTGGCGCTTGACGCCCTCCGATGGAGACTTCAACAGCCGGATCCCCGAGGGATGTGGGCCACGGCACTCCAGGCGTCACGACCTCCGTATCGGGTCCCAGATTGATTCCCCCGATCATTACCAGCCCACCGCGCCCGACTACAGAAAGCGCGGGCGCAAGCGAATAAGCGTTCACCACACCTCGCGGATTTCCCGCGGGCGGATTTTGAGCCTCGGCGGTCGCCGCAAGCAGGAAGACCGGGAGTAATACGGGAAACCTCATGTCTTCATTAAACCCCAAACAGTCCAATTCGTTCCGTTATAATGGGGCTGAGCGCCCGCCGCAATGAACTCCCCGACCATTTCCGTCGACCCGGCGGCCGCCGCGAAGCGAGCAACGCCTGATGCCGGGATGCGCGCGACTGCCATTCCCCTGGCGCTGTTTTCGCTCGCTCATTTTTTCATCGACCTGTATTCGGGGGCGCTCGGCGCGCTGCAACCGCTCCTCATCACGCAGTTTGGAATCACCCTCACGCAGGCGGGCCTGCTCGGTGGAGTGCTTGTGTTCTCGGGTTCCGTGATGCAGCCGGTCTACGGGTACTTCTCGGACCGCACCGGATCACGGCTATTCACGGTCATCGCGCCGGCCGCGGCAGGTGTTTTCATTTCTTCGCTTGGATGGGCGCCGGGGTACCTGGGTTTGCTGGCCATGGTATTCCTTGGAGGGGCGGGCATCGGGTCCTTCCATCCCCAGGCAACCGCCAACGCGGCCTTGGGCGTCAAGGCAAACCCAGGCCGCGCGATGGCTGCTTTCATTAGCGCCGGAACCTTGGGCATGGCGCTCGGTCCTACGTATTTCTCCTTCGTGACAGGACGCTGGGGACTCGGGCTAATGCCCTGGGCCGCAGTGCCGGGGGTTGCCGTCTCAATACTGCTGTGGCTGTTTCTTCCGCCCGTGCACGGCCATGCGGGGACTCGTTCGAAATTCGACGCCGGCCCCTTGCGCGCGGTCTGGAAACCGATGACGATCCTCTATTTCCTGGTTGTAATCCGATCGGTGGTTCAGATTACCTTCACGCAGTTTCTACCGCTCTACCTGACCGTCCACCGCGGCTACACCCTGGCGGCCGCCAGTTACGTCACTTCTCTCTATCTCGCCGGAGGCGCGTTGGGCGGTTTCATGGGAGGCAACATCGCCGACCGCATCGGCGGTCGCACCGTGATCCTGGTTTCCATGCTGGGGTCGATTCCATTCCTGGCGTTATTCGTCTTCACGAAGGGTATTTGGTCGATTGCGGCCCTGATAGCGGGCGGGTTGGTGCTGCTCTTCACGATTCCGGTAAATGTGGTCATGGGTCAGCGTCTCGCGACCGCGCAGGCCGGTACGGTGTCCGCGCTGATGATGGGCGCGGCGTGGGGAATGGCGGGCATGGTGTTTATCCCCCTTACGGGATGGATTGCGGATCACTACTCCTTGCAGCACGCCTTTGCCGGACTGATCGCATTTCCGCTCATTGGGTTCATCCTCGCACTGTGGCTGCCCAAGAGGGCTGGCCTCGAATGAAAGCCGGCCTGCGATGACGCCGGGCAAGAGGAAAGCCGTCTGCCTTCTGAGCGGGGGCCTCGACTCTGCCACGTGCCTCGCTGCCGCGCGCAGGGACGGATTCGAGTGCTACGCCCTCTCCTTCGACTACGGGCAGCGTCACCTCGTGGAACTGAAGGCTGCCGCGCGCATAGCGGAGAGTTTGGGCGCGGCGAAACACGCGATCACCACGATCGACCTGCGGCTTTTCGGCCATTCCGCGCTCACGGCTGAAATCGACGTGCCGAAGGGGCGCTCGCTCGACGAGATGTCCCACAACATTCCGGTGACGTATGTTCCGGCTCGCAACACGATCTTCCTATCCTTCGCCGTAGCGTGGGCCGAGACTCTGGGCGCGGCCGATATTTTCATCGGAGTGAACGCGCTCGACTATTCCGGCTATCCCGAGTGCCGCCCTGAGTACATTGAGGCATTCGAACGGATGGCGAATCTGGCGACACGCGCCGGGGTTGAGGGTCATACGAAATTGAGGATTCACACGCCGTTAATGCAGTTGAGCAAGGCGGGGATTGTGGAGCTTGCCACGGAATTGGGTGTTAACCCGGGTCTAACGTTCAGTTGCTATGACCCGGATGCCGAAGGACGGCCTTGCGGGGGCTGCGACTCCTGTTTGCTGCGAGCGAAAGGCTTCGCCGAGGCAGGGCTGACGGACCCGGCGGGGTAAGGCATTGCCTCCGCCCGCCAGGTCCCGCGAAAACGCGTTACCAGCCGAGGTCCAACAACAACTGCTTCGTCAAATCCTGCGGCGGGACAACCGAGTGGGTCAGGTTCGCGTTAATACTCGGCTCCATCAACTGATTCGGAGTCGCGCTTGTGTCCCAATGCGAGACGGACGACCCGGGCTGCACCGGATTCGGGGTAAACATCAACGGCCTCCCGGCCGCGTCCGCACCGGCGAGAAGCGCGGTATTGACATTCAGCGTCGTAACCACGCCGGAACGCGTCCTCGATCGGAAGCGAAGCTGGGCTTTGAGTGTGTTCGCATTCGCCAGAGTGATCCTGACGGCTGGGATGGTGATCGTGGGGTCCGCTCCTCCAAGGCCGGGTGGAGGGGAACCCGGCACATTGTCAGCTATCACAACAGCCTTGGCCCCAGCGTTCTGGGCGTTCTTCACCTTCACGGTGAAGCTACAGGTCCCGCGGTCGATAAGAGCGATGTTTCCGTTAACCGCGGCGGCGTTTAACGGCGAGAACGCCGCACACCCAAGGTCGGAGATAGGCATGAGATCCCCCGTGACTCCGCCGGCTGTGAGAGCGGGCCCGAAGCCGGCCGTTCCTACCAGGTACGTACCCGCCACGCTTGCAGGGGCGCTGACAACCATTTGAGGGTTCCCTTGCAGCACTGCCGGCGCGGATCCGGTAACGTTAGCCCCAGTCCAGGCGAGCTTACCCGTATTGATGGCCGACGCCAGGCGCTCGGCATCCGTCATCAGATTCCAGAACTTCAAAGTGGTGTTGTCAAAAAGAAAATTGTCGAAAGCGCTTGGGAATCCGAGCAAATAGGCACCCGTGGTACTGCTCGTGGTGGTTGAAAACCAAGCCCGTGACCCAACTCGTGCAACACGACGGCCACCAGGTCGATACTCGCTCCGTGGTTGTTATCCAGACCGAGATAGAAGAAAGTCCCGGTCAGGCAATTAACTTGGCCTAGTACCTAGTTGCATAAGTCAGAGTACTTGGCTTTGGGGCCGGAAGGGAACACGACTGCCTTCTTCCATTCAAACGGCGCTGCCTTTTCGTTGTAGACTTCAACAAAGTCGTCGATCGCTTGCCGCACTTGCCG
>SYKU01000248.1 GCA_005808865.1 Acidobacteriota bacterium | reverse complement strand
GGTTTTGACTTTACCGTCGAGGCGAAAGGATTCGCGGAGGAGGATGGCGGGCGGGGAGTTGCGGTTGGGGATGGCGGCGACGTACATGCTTACAACTATATCATACAAAGCAGAGTGTGTCGATATGACAGCAACTATTTACATGCCTACACAATAGACCTGAAACGGGGATAACTTCATCAAAACAAGCCGTTTCAGGGTTTTAGTAGTGAGAACTTCGGCCTAGCCGCGGTTTTAACGTGGAGCCGATCGTTTCGGGAACGATGACGCTTACCCTTAGCGCCGCAAGGGTAGGGGCCGCAGTTAGCGGCAGCATCAACTTCACGACTACTGCACGGAGCCTAACGGCCACATTCTCTGGTACCGTTCTTTCTATCAACTGAGAAATAATATGCCTAGCAGACGCTTGTTCGCTGCGGAGCCGGCACTGATCCGGTTTAGAGGTTCATCCGTCGTCCTACGAGGCTACTTTGACTTAATATCGTAGCAATACAGACTATCCTGCTCGCGCAGAAACAGTTTCCCGTTCGCAATCACCGGGGGAGTCCACGTGGGATACTCGCCGCGCGTGATTTCGAAGCGCGATTTTTCCTTGTAGCCCGAGGGAGTCGCTTCCACGAGCCCCATCGTGCCGTTCTCGCCGAGCGTGTAAAGATGCCCGTCCGCGTACGTCACCGAACCTTTGCCGACGCTACGATCCCTCCAGGCCACCTCGCCGCTCTCGAACTTCATCGCGGTCAACACCGTGCTGCTGAATCCGTACAGGTATCCGTTGACGAGCACCGACGAACTGTAGTGATTCTTCATGTCGCGGCTAAAATAGACTTCGGACATCTTCACTCCGCCGCCTTCTGCCGCAAGCTTCAGGAGCGCGCCGCCAGTGCCATAGTCGGTCGAAACGAACACCTTACCGTCGGAAAAAATCGGCGTGGCGATATTGGCCGTGCGGTTGGACACCTTGTCGTAACGCCAGAGCAATTCGCCGTTCTTTGCCGCGACGCCGATAGCAGCTTCGCCCGTGAGAGTCATAATGACGCGGATGTTTCCAACATCCGCGGCGACGGGCGACGAATAGCCGGCCCGGTCGCTCTGCGATTTCCAGATCAATTCGCCGGTCCTTTTGTTAAGCGCGACGAGCGAAGCTCCCCTGCCGCCAGGCGTGACGATAACTCTCTCGCCATCCACGAGCGGCGACTCGCTCATGCCCCAATGAATGACGTCCGCGCCGAATTTATCGACCAGATTGACCTTCCAGACCTGCTTTCCCGTCTTCGTTTCAAGACATACCAGGGTTCCGTCAGCGCCTTCGGCGTAAAGGACGTTCCCATCGACGGTAGGCGTGCCGCGTGGCCCGTGTCCGCGGCGTTCGCGGAATGGCTTCCCCGCCGAGACTTCCCAGAGCTTCTTGCCTGTAGCCACGTCGATAGCCAGCACGAACTCCGTCTCGCCGCGCTGCCCCTGCGTGAAGAGCCGGCCGTCGACGATTGAGAAAGCGGAATAGCCCTCGCCAAGACCAGTGGCCTTCCAGACGAGCGGCGGTCCGCCGGCTGGCCAGGATTTCAGCAGCCCGGCCTCTGTCGATATACCGTCGCGGTTTAAGCCGCGCCACTGCGGCCAGTCGATTGCAACCGCCGGGCTGGAAAGAAGGATGGTGAAAATCAGGGCGTATGAAACTCCTGCAAATACGCCAGGCGCAGGTTTGCGGGAGAACAGGGTTCTTACGAGGACTCTGACCGGAAGGGACGCCGGTCCCAATCGGATTTCCTTACAGGCTCTGATCCACGTCAAAAGCATTTCGAACTCCTGGCAGGCTGCGCTACAGTGCCCGCTTGATCCTATCCACCGCTTCCATCAGATTCTCCAGCGAATTCGCGTAGCTGAAGCGAAGGAATCCCTCGCCATGTGCCCCAAACGCCGCGCCGTTCAGGCAGGCCACACCCGCCTGATTCAATAGAAAATCCGCCAGTTCCTTCGATGTTCGTCCGGTTCCCGTGATGTTCGCGAACGCATAGAACGCGCCGCCCGGCAGCGTACAGCGGAATCCAGGAATTGAATTCAGACCCTCGCAGAACGCATCGCGGCGGCGGCGGAATTCACCAACCATCTTGTGTACGTCGTCCTGCGGCCCGCGTAGCGCCGCGATGCCGGCCCGCTGAGTGAAACTCGCCGTGCACGAATTCGAATTTACCATCAGCTTGTTCACCGCGTCCACCAGCCACGCCGGCATAACGCCGAACCCCATGCGCCATCCCGTCATCGCGAACGTTTTCGAGAAGCCGTCGAGTATGATCGTCTTCTCGATCATCCCGGGGAGGCTCGAAATGGAGAACGGAGGCTTGTCGCCGTACTGAATGCGGCAATAAATTTCGTCGGAAAGTACGATGAGATCTCTGTCGCGCACGAGATCGGCGATCGCTCGGATGTCGTCCTCGGGAATAATCCCGCCGGTGGGGTTCTGCGGCGAGTTCAACACTAGCATCTTCGTTCGAGGCGTCAGGCTGTCACGCAGCAGGTCGAGATCGAGCGAAAACCCCTTGCTCTCCGAGAGCGGCATAGCGACGGCCTTCGCGCCGCAAACGTTAATCATCGATTCGTAGATGGGAAAGCCGGGGTTCGGATAGATGGCTTCGTCTTCCGGTCCGAGCAATGCCATCATCGGGAAAAAGATGATCGGCTTGCCGCCCGGAACCACGCAGACGTGCTGCGGACCGACGTTAATGTTGCGCGTTGCCGAGACGTGCTCCGCGATCGCTTCACGCAATTCAGGCAGGCCTTGCGTGGGGCCGTAATGCGTCCAGCCGTCGTCGAGCGCTTTCTTCGCGGCCTCCACGATGTGGGCCGGTGTCGGGAAATCCGGCTCGCCGATCTCCAGATGCACGATGCTGCGGCCCTGCGCTTCAAGCGCCCTGGCCTTTACCAATACTTCGAAAGCGGATTCCACGAGAATCCCGTCCATGCGCGAAGCTAGCTTCATTCTTCTCTCCGAAAATAGAAAATACCGTCTTGCGATCTTACAACGCGGACGGCGTCGCCGATCACCACGCGTACGCCTTCAATGCGCGCCGTGAGCCTGCCTCCGCCGTCGAGGGTAACGATGGCAAGCTGATACGGCGCGTGGCTCGCGAGCGCTTCGGGGGCCGAGTGCACAACCGTTTCCGTGTAAACAACACCCGTCATGCAGGTCCCAGGATTGTGACGACGCACGTGGCGCCGGAGCCGCCCAGATTCTGAGCGAGGCCGAGCGAGCGGCGATTCACCTGACGCGGACCGGCTTCTCCGCGGATCTGGAGCACAAGATCCGAGAGTTGCGCCGTGCCCGTCGCTCCCACGGGATGCCCTTTGGACTTCAAGCCCCCGCTGGTGTTGACTGGCTTAGATCCGCCAATCGCGGTGCAGCCGGCTGCCGAGAAGGGTCCCCCGGCTCCGCGATCGACGAAGCCAAGGTCTTCGAGCGCGATAATCTCGGCGATTGTGAAACAATCGTGCAACTCCGCGAGATCTATGTCCCGCGGGCCAACGCCTGCCGCCTGGTATGCGCGCGCGGCCGCGGCTCTCACCGCCGGGAACGTGGTGATGTCCGGCTTGCGATCGAGCGCCAGATGGTCGCTGGCCTGGCCGATCCCGAGGACGCGACTGGGCCTCGCGGAGAGATCGCGCGCGCGTTCCAGCGTGGTCACCAACACCGCTGCTGCGCCATCGCTGACGAGCGAACAATCGAAAACCGTGAGAGGGTCCGCCACGGGTTTGCCAGCGAGCGCCTGTTCCATCGTAATCGTCTTCCGCAGATGCGCGGATGGATTCAAAGCGCCATTCGCATGATTCTTCACCGCGACCGCCGCCAGATGTTCGCGAGTGGTGCCGAATTCGTGCATGTGCCGGCGCGCGATCATCGCAAACAGCGATGGAAACGTGGATCCGGCGCGAACTTCACCCGAACAATCCGCGGCCGAGGCGAGAATTTCCGTCACTTTCGGCGTCGGCTGGCACGTCATTTTTTCGACCCCAACCACGAGCACCGTATCGTGAACGCCGCCCGCGACACAGGCCACGGCGTGAACGAACGCGGCTCCGCTCGATGCGCAAGCCGCTTCAAAGCGTGTCGAGGGTACACCCATGATCCCAAGGGCAGCCGAAACGTACGGCGCCAGGTGATTCTGCCCTGTAAATGAAGGACCGGCGAAGTTGCCCAGATGAAAGGCGTCAACACCTTCGGCGGCAATGCCGGCGTCTCGAAGGCATTCCTCAGCCGCCTCGCGGGCAAGACTGAGGATATCGCGTTCGGGAAACGCACCGAACGCCGTTTTCCCTATGCCGGCGATGGCGACGGGTCGCAGAGCGGCAGTCCTCCAACCTGGGCGCTACTTTACAGAGCCCGGAGGACGTCGAATCGCAGGCGCCGGGGCAGTCCTAGGGGCGGAGGGAGCCGGCCCCGCTGGCCCGACGGATGGTTTTGCGGCGGCAGGCGCCGAAGCAGCCGGAGAGTTCTTGTCGAACAGTCCGACAACTTCCTGCGTCACATCGATGTTGTTGCCGGCGTAGAGCACCGGGTTCTGCGGAGAGCTTACATCCAGGATCAGGCTGTATCCGTTGTCCTTCGCGTACTTGTCGATGACGGCCATCATCTTCTGGCCAACTTCCTGCATGAGCTTGTTTTGCTGCTGCTCGAACTCCGCCTGAGCGTCCTCGGCGTCGCGATTGAAGGCCTTTGTCTTTTGGTCGATGTCGCGCATCAGCTTCGTGCGGGCATCCTCGGCCATCGTGTTGCTTCCCTTCTTGAGTTGATCCTGAAGGGCCGCAATCTCGCTCTGCTTACGGTCGAGTTCGCTCTTCTTGGGCGTGAAACGCTGCTGGAGATCTCCGAATGTCTTCTGTCCATCCTTGGTGGCCAGGATGGCATTCTGGATATGGATGATCCCCACCTTGCTCGGCGCGTCCGCCGCGAACGACAGACCAACGCAGAGCGCGGGCAGGCATAGGAACGATGTTTTCACAAAATAACTCCTTTCAGAACGTACGGCTGATGGTGAACCGGAAGATTTTCCGGCGCTCAAAGAACGGTGTTGCCTGCCCGAACGACGCAATGGAGTTCAGGAAAGTGGCGTTGTTAGGAAAGAACGACCGGTCCGCCACGATGGGCGGCTGCAGGAACGACTGAACGATGCTGGGATTGTACGCCCAGTAGAGGCGGAACGGCGCGTTCACAACCGGCAGCATGACTTGCAGTTCAAGGCCGGTGGACATGCGTATTTTTTGCGTACCCGGCGCGATAACGGCGCGCCCGTCGAAACCGGACTGTGGATAGAGGCTATTGAGTTCGTTAACCCGGTCCACGTTCATCCGTAACTGGCCAGGCTTTGTGATCTTGTTAAAGCCGGCGTCGAAGAACGGGGCAAGCGTCACAGGCCCGATGATCGGAATTCGATACTCGAAGTTCGTGACCACCTCCGTGTCGCCGCCCGGGAAGACCAACTGATAGATCGGGATCCTCATCGTGGTCGGCGAGAACTGCTCAACCCCGTTGACGATGATCTTCTGCTGGCGCGCGCTGCCATCATCGTTCAAAACGTTGATCGTCGCCTCGCTCGCCACGAAGGCAATCGGGCTGACGCCCCATATGTCGAATCCGCGGATATCCTGCTCGCCGCCGATGTACCGGCGCGAGAATGGCGGGGCCACTTTTCCGCCATAACCGGTCAGGAAAGAGCCTTGCAGGTGCATACCGATGATGTGTTTCTTGTTCAGCTTGGACGGACGGAAATAGGCGGCGTCAATCGCAGGGCGCCACGTATTCACGTTGCCGCCCAGGATACTGCCCGCGAATTCCGTCGTCAGGTACAGGCGCTTTCCGCCGGTAGGATTGATCGGGTGATTGACCGTATTGTACGAATAAGATGGAGTGACTTTGCTAGTCTTGATTCCAGACAGGGAATTCGGTCCGCTGATACCTTGAAAATTGATGAACTCGAAATACTGGCGCGAAGCTGTACTCAGCACCTTGATATTCGAATTGTCGTATCCGTAGGTGATACCAACGCGCGCGAAACTTCTCTTCAACTGATAGCTCGACGACACGTTGAAACCCCACCCGTTCTGGCTGTAGTTCAACAGGTTGTCTCTGCCAAGCGCGTCGAAGTAGGGTAGCAGGTTGCGTCCGCTCAGCAGCGAGTATTCACGGCCCTGGTCAAAGTTGAACTGGCTCAGGTAAACGAGGAAACCGAGTTGTATCGGCTTATCCAGGAAGTAAGGCTCGGTGAAACCGAAGCTGACAGACTTTGTTCGTGTGCCGATCTGTGAATCGACCGAGAGCGTTTCGCCCAGTCCCAGGAAGTTGTTCGTCGAATAATTGAACCCCACGAAGCTCCCGGAAATGCCGGAAACGCCGCCGGTCAAGCCGACGGAGTTCTTGCCTCGCTCCTTAACCTTAAGCGTGATGTCGATGGTGTTGCTCTGCGGGATGCGCTTGATTTCGGCCGCTTCGTTCTCCTTCAGGACCTCGAAGTAGCCAAGCTGGTTCAGGCGCAAGATGCTCAGGTCCCACAGGCGTGTATTGTACATGTCGCCTTCATCGAGCAGGATCTCGCGGCGAATGACGCGGTCACGCGTGGTAGTGTTACCCGTGAAATCGATGCGGCGCACAAAGAACTGCTTGCCTTCGTCCGCCGTCAGCGTCAAGTCAATTTTGTCGGACTGCGGAATGACGTTGAAGTCCGGTTCGGGCACGAAATCGATGTAACCGAATTCGCCGTAAAGCTTGCGCATGTTCTCCAGACCCTTGCGCAGCTTGGCCGTGGAGAAAACAGTCCCCTCCTGCATCTGAAACAGCGGCTGCATCAGGGTTTCCGGGGTGCGGAACAGCTTGACTCCGACAAAGTTGATCTTGTTCAAGACATATTTGCGGCCCTCTTCGACCGGGACCGTGACATCCGCCTTCTTCCCCGGTTTGTTGGGCTTGAACAGCGGGATGCGGAACTTCCCACCGCCCACTTCGCGCATTTCGACTTTCTGATCGAGAACCTTCGCCGTGAAATAACCTTTGTCCTGATAGGCGCTGCGAAGCCGGTCCTTGTCTTCCTCAAGCTTGGTGGAATCGAAGGTCTTGGCGAAGATACCTTCAAGGAAGATCGAGTGCGGGATGCCTATGGGGCGAAGGTTCTTCATTGCCCGGATCGCCTCGCGATCGCTGAAAACCTCATTGCCCGTTACTTCGATAGTTCCAACTTTAACCTTCGGACCTTCCTTGACGTTAAAGACGACTTCGAGCGACGACGGCGGAATCTGCTTGATGTCCGGCTCGACGCTTGCGAACTGGCGGCCGCGTTCGGCAAGAAACTCCTGCAAAACGACGCGAGCGTGCTGAACCTTGTTCGGGTCGTATTGCGATTCGACCGTCAGACCAACCTTTCGCTCTTTGAATTTGTCGAGGATTTCAGAAACCGTTACGGACTTAATCCCCTCGTACTTGAGGGAGCGAATCACCCGACGCTCCGAAACCACGAACCGGACGATCAGACCCGCGCGCCCAGGTTCGGTTTCGAGGCGGATGTCGTCGAACCGGCTGGTATTCCAAAGGGCCATGAAGTCTCGCCGCAGCGTTTCCTCATTGAGTACATCGCCCTTCTTGGAAAAAATAAGCGCCCGCATAGTCTCCTGCGGGACGCGCCGCGCACCTCGAAATTCGATGATCTCGATGACGTTATCGGTAGTCGCCGGCTTCGGGGCCTCTGGAGGGGCGGTGGGAACCTCAAGAAGCGGCTTGGGTTGCTGCTTGGAGGGGGCCGCCTGTGGAGGCGCTTCCGGTTTTGCCGGTTCCGTGGACTGCGGCACCGATTCAAATGGAGACGGCTTTCGCTGCTGCGCAGGGGGCTGAGCCGGCGGTGCCGGCTGCTGCTGTGCAGCAGTCACGAGACCCAAAGAGCAGCAGAGACACACCAAGGCGCTGTTCAGGCGGATACGCCTGTTAAAACTCATGAAAACCCGGTTCCTTTCCACTCTGCGCCTTTACGGAGACGTACCCATCTTCCGGTTCGTTGCATAAAATTGAGGATGAAGCCGACGCAAGCCGATTGATCTTTCTATTCTACCCCGAAACCGGAGTGGCGTGCTAAACCAGTTGGGGGTCGGCGAGGCAGGCGGATCCGCCTGCCCCATTTTTAGGAATTAAAGCGCTTCTCCGCCTCGGCCCAGTCGACAACGTTCCACCACGCGGCAACGTAGTCCGGCCTGCGGTTCTGATAATTCAGGTAGTACGCATGCTCCCAGACGTCGAGACCGAGGATGGGGAACTTGCCCTCCATGAGCGGCGTGTCCTGGTTGGGAGTAGAGACGACCTCGAGTTTTCCCGATGCGTCCCGCGCGAGCCAGGCCCAGCCGGAGCCGAAGCGCGTCGCGGCAGCCGCGGCGAACTTCTCTTTGAAGGCGGCGAAGCTGCCGAAGGTGGAGGCGATCGCTCCCGCAAGATTTCCAACCGGCTCGCCGCCTGCATTCGGGGCCATCAACGTCCAGAAAAGAGAGTGGTTCGCGTGGCCGCCCCCGTTGTTGCGGACGGCGGTTCGAATGCCTTCGGGAACCGCGGCACAACCGTTTGCCAGCAATTCTTCGATGCTCGCGCCTGCGAGGTCCGGCGCCGATTCGAGCGCCTTGTTCAAGTTAGTCACGTAAGCATTGTGGTGCTTTCCGTGATGGATTTCCATCGTTCTTGCGTCGATGTGGGGCTCAAGCGCGTTGTGCGCGTAAGGAAGCCCAGGTAGTGTAAATGCCATCAGTTTGTCTCCTTTTCAAATGCGGCGGCGAGGCGAAACATGCGCGCCTCGTCAAAGTGATTCGCGAGAATCTGCATGCCTACAGGAAGGCCGCCGGCCGCCTTTCCGCAGGGAACGCTCATGCAGGGTATTCCCGCCAGGTCGCCCGTTATCGTATAAATATCGGACAGGTACATCTCCATCGGATCGTTTACCTTCTCGCCGAGCTTGAAAGCCGGGAACGGCGAAACCGGCGCTAAAATCGCGTCGACTTCGGTGAAGGCGTTTGTGAAGTCGCGTGCGATTAGACCCCGCACCTTTTGCGCTTTCAAATAATACGCATCGTAGTAGCCAGCGCTCAGAACATAGGTCCCAAGCATGATGCGGCGTTTGCATTCGGCGCCGAATCCTTCACCCCGGGTGTTACGGTACATGGCGCCCAGTGTCGGGGAATTCGGGGATCGGAAAGTATAGCGGACGCCGTCGTACCGCGCCAGATTCGAACTCGCCTCGGCCGTGCAGATGATGTAATAGCAGGCGATCGCGTAGTCCGTGGAAGGCAGGCTGATATCCCGAATGTCGCATCCCAACCGCTTCAACGTCTCGATCCCGGAGGCGATCAGGTCGCCGGTCTCGCTTGCGAGTCCCTTGAAATATTCGCGGGGCAGCCCTATTTTCACGCCGCGCACGTTGCCATCGAGCAAGGCGTCGTAGCTGGGCACGGGCGCGGCGGCCGACGTGGAGTCCATTTCGTCGCGTCCGGCGATCACGCCTAACAGCGTGGCGGAATCCTTGACGGTGCGCCCGAACGGGCCGATATGATCGAGCGAACTCGCGAAAGCCGTGAGACCGTAACGGGACACACGCCCATAGGTCGGTGTGACGCCGACCACTCCGCAAAACGAAGCCGGCTGCCGGATGGAGCCGCCCGTATCCGATCCAAGCGAAACCACTGCCGTGCCCTGCGCGACCACCGCCGCCGAACCGCCGCTCGATCCCCCAGGCACGCGATCCGGCGCCGCCGGGTTACGCACGGGCCCGAACGCCGAGTTCTCATTGGACGACCCCATGGCGAACTCGTCGCAGTTTGTTTTGCCGAGAATCACGCCGCCAGCCTGCTCCAGTCGAACGACTGCGGTCGCGTCATAAGGCGGGACGTAGTTTTCGAGCAAACGAGAGCCGCAGGTGGTACGCACGCCGCGCGTCAGAATCACGTCCTTGACCGCGACCGGCACGCCGCCGAGTGGACCCGGGTCCTCGCCGCGGGCAAGTTTCGCGTCCACGGCGGCCGCGGCGGAAAGGGCGCGTTCTTCGCAAAAAGTGAGGTAGGCGTTTGTTTTCGAGTTTTCGGCACGCGCGAACCTGAGCGCTTCGCCTGCCAGTTCAACGGCGCTGAAGCGACGGGCGCGCAGGCCGTCCTTGACCCCATCGATCGTGAGCGTGGAAATTTCCATGGCGGTCAGCGCTTCACCACTTCGGGAACCTTGAAGCAGCCGGCCCCGGAGAGCGGGGCGTTCGCCAGGGCATCGCTGTTGCTGACGGTAGTCCGCGGAACATCCTCGCGCAAGGTGGCCGTGTCCTCCGCGTCATAGAGCACCTGCGCCATCGGTTCCACACCAGACGTGTCAATCTCGTTGAGCCGGTCCATGTGGACCAGAATATCGTCGAGATCGTGCAGAAACTTTCCGACCTCTTCCTCGGAAAGATGCAGATTGGCCAATTCCGCCACGTAACGAACTTCCTCCTCCGTAATTTTCAAGCCGTTTCCCTTCGGCGCGCGGCTTTGTAAATGCGGCGCAGGACCGGATCCTCAATGCCGTTGGCATCGTCGGGAACGCCGTTCGGCTCAGCCGACCGCGCCCGCTGGGGCTCACGCTTCGGCGCTGCGACGCGGAATTCAATATCCGAAACCACACCCACGCCCAGCCGCTTTTCGAGTTGCGTGACAATCATCTTCGACATCGAGAACAACTGGAATTTCCATCCGGCGTCGTCCACTTCGACAATCAGGTGCGTCCGAACCAGCTTCAAGGCCCGTGCATGCGCGGCGATTTTCTTTCCGACCGCGCCTTTCCAGGCCGCGCGCGCCACCTCTTCCACGGTGACGGAGTCAGCCGGAAACGTGAGCTTCCCAAATAGTGCGCTCGCTGGTTTCATCTTGACCGGAAGCCCACATTGTAACATGCAGGTATGCTCGTACTGGCTTCTCAATCCTCGCGCCGCCGCGAAATTCTGACGAATGCGGGAATCCCTTTTGTGACGCGAAGAGGCAGCGAGGTGGATGAAACGCCGCGACCCGGCGAGGCCCCGGAGACCTACGTCAGACGCCTCGCGCGGGAGAAAGCAAACTCGGTCGAATGCGGCGTGGACGAGGTCATTCTCGGCGCTGATACAACCGTCGTTGTGGACTCTCTGCTTTTGGTAAAGCCTGCCGATCCTACGGACGCAGTGCGGATGTTGCGGGCGCTTTCGGGCCGCGACCACAAAGTAATGACGGGCATTTGCCTGCGTTCAGCGGGCAGCTCGATTGAAGAGTGCGCCGTGACTCGGGTGTGGTTTACCAGACTGACGGACGCGCAGATTGAAGAATACGCCTCATCCGGCGAACCGATGGATAAGGCGGGAGCCTACGGCATCCAGGGGCTAGGGTCGAAGTTTATTCCGCGGATAGAGGGATGCTACTTCAATGTGGTCGGCCTGCCCGTGGCGCTTGTGGCTCAACTCCTGTCGACGATCCGGAATATCTGAGCGCCATATTTTTCCGCGATGCTCAGTCCGACGCCAGGCAGTTCCAGCAGCTCCCGGGCGGATTGCGGCCGCTTTTCCGCGATGGCGTCGAGCGCGCGATCGCTCAGTATACGGAATGCGGGAACACCCTTCTTTTTCGCTTCCGCGAGACGCCATGCGCGGAGCGCCTCCCCGAGCGACGCAGATACACCCTTAGCCGCGGGTTTTGCTTTCGGTTTTACCGCCTTCTTGGCTTTGCCCGCGCTCCGCCGCTTCGTGGGCCTCGACACCGCCGCCCTTCGAGCGGGGATCAGCACCTCCGGAGCCCCGCCCACGTCGCGTCCGGCCGCGGTGATGTGAACTTTCCGGAAATCGATGCGCTTCCCGTCCTTCTCAAACGAAGTCGCGACTGTGTCAATCAGGCCGGCGCGCGCCATGGCCCCCAATAGCTCCTCGAACCCGCGCCGGTCAAGCGACTGATCGGCAAATACCTGGGCGTGAAGTCTGCCGGCTGCCACAGGCCCCGCCGTTCGAAGCGCTCCAAGGATGCGGGCAACCTGCCCGGTCTCACGCTCATCAGCCGGGCGGAAGCTCTGCCCGACGGCGGACTCCGCGTTGCAGAAATCGCAAGTTCCGCAACGCGAACGAGATTCTTCGAAGCCGCCGAAATACTTCACGAGCACAGCCATGCGGCACGCCGTGGCGTCGCAGTAGGACAGCATCTTCTCGAACTGTGCCATCTTGTATTCGCGCTGGGCGAGGTACGACGCGCGCCATTCGATCTCGCCCCGCGTGACGTTCTCTGAATAGTCGACGGCTGCGCCGCCGTGGATCCAGAGCTTTTCGAGCGCGATATCAAACTCCTCCTCGCCGAGGCGGCTCCGTGCCCGGACCGATTCCTTCGGCTGCGCTTCGGCTCTGAGGACATCGAAGACGCGGCCGAGTACACTGGCATCGGGATAATCGCGTTCGAAGAAATAGTCGTGGGTGTGGCGGTCCGCGTAGGATTGCATCAGAATTGCCCGTGAAGGTTCGCCATCGCGGCCCGCGCGGCCAATTTCCTGGTAGTATCCTTCCACGCTGCCCGGGAGCGCCGTGTGAATCACCGTTCGTACGTCCGGCTTGTCGATGCCCATCCCGAAAGCAATGGTTGCAACGATCACGTCCAGATCCCCATTGAGAAACCTGGTCTGCACCTCCTTCCGGCGGCTCCCTTCCAGGCCCGCGTGGTAGGCTGCGGCTCCGAAGGCGCGTCCCATCTCGCGCGCGAGCCTCTCGGTTTCCCGCCGGGTCGGCGCGTAGACGATCGCCGGCCTCCGCTCCGCCTCGCCCAAGATCCGACACGCCAGGCCGGCGCGCTCCTTTTGCGGCGCGTCCACCACTTCGATTGCAATGTTCTCTCTCCAGAATCCGTGAATGAACCGGGCAGCATCGGCGAGATTCAATTGCCCTGCAATATCGTCCTGAACCAGGGGTGTGGCGGTCGCGGTCAGCGCGATCACAGGCTCCGGGCGCAGGGAATGCAGATAATGGCCGATGGTGCGGTAGTCCTGGCTGAAATCGTGACCCCACTGCTAAATACAG
>SYKU01000247.1 GCA_005808865.1 Acidobacteriota bacterium | reverse complement strand
TGGCTTCCGGACTCTGAAGGGCGACTTCCATTTACACACGGTCTTTTCCGACGGCCTGGTCTGGCCGCCGCTGCGCGTGCTGGAAGCCTGGCGCGACGGGTTGGATGTCATCGCCCTCACCGACCATGCCGACGCAGCGCCACCGAACAAGGACATCCTGAAGCCGGATCTCAACCTGCCGTACAAGCTGGCTCGCATCCAAGCTGAACGGCACGGGATCATTCTTATCCCTGGAGCGGAAATCTCGCCCGGCCCGATCCACTGCAACGCGCTGTTTGTGAAAGATGCCAATGAAGGACCCGGCCCGGATCTCCTTCCGGCCCTGCGCAGGATGCGCGCCCAGGGCGCGTTCATCTTCTGGAACCATCCCGGGGATGACGGCCGCGCCCGCTGGATCCCGGAAATCGCCGCCGCTCACGCGGAGGGACTGATCCACGGCGTGGAACTTGTTAACGAAGAGACGTTCTACCCCGAGATCTACCCGTTGGTGGAAGAGAAGAAACTGACGGTGTTGGCCAACAGCGACATGCATATGGCGATGCCGCCCGCCACGGACTCCCGCCGGCGTCCCATCACGCTGGTCTTCGCCCGCACGGCCGACGAGGCGGGGGTGCGCGAGGCCCTGGTCGCCCGGCGCACCGCGGCGTGGTGGGGCAGTTCACTTTGGGGCCCGGAGGAGTTGTTGAAGGGACTCTGGGATGGCGCCGTGAAAGTCGACTCCGCGCCGATCGTCTCACGGCCGCCGGGCGGGTCAGTGCGCGTCCGCTTCCAGAATCTCTCCGCGATCCCTTTCCAGATGCAGGTTCGGGATTCACCTTCCTGGTTGCACGGCGGCAGGGGCGAGGTGCGGGCGGAAGCGATGTATTCCCATGCCATGAGCATCGCTGCGGACGCACCGGCGGGCGATCATCGTATCGAGCTGAGTGTGGAGATCGTCAACCTGCACATCGGGCCCGATCGCAACTTGATGGTGCGTGTGCCGGTACAAATCAATGTGGTGCGTTGATGAACGGAGTATCTATGATCAAGTTGAAACCCACAGGATGGTGTTTGGCGGCTGCCGGGCTTACCTTCCTCGCCGCGGCTGCGCCACTCCCGGCAGCTGATACGCCGCAGCGTGTGTCCCGCCCGGACTCGCTGCCGCGCCTGGTACGAACGATCGACCTGGAGGACTTCGGCAGCGGACATATGAGGTTCGGGGACCTGGATGGAGACGGAATCCCCGATATCCTGATTGCGCAACTGCGCAGGACCGGGATCCGCACCATCAGCTGCCTCACCGCGCTCAATCTGGAGGGGAGAAAGCTCTGGCAGGTCGGAACTCCAGATGTCCGGAATACGCACGTCGGAAGCGACATACCCTTTCAGATTTTCGACGTGGATCGGGACGGCCAGAACGAGGTCATCTATATTTCCGACGAGGATAACCGGGGCAAACCGGGACCGCCGGCTAAGCCGGGTCCGCTCACCTTTGCGGTCCTCCACGGTAAGAACGGAACGGTCAAGAAGCAATTTCAACTGGTCGCTGGTTGGGACAACCTTCTCTTCGCCGACTTCTCCGGCCGGGGCTTCCCACAGGACATGGTGGTGAAGGACCGCATGTGGAACTTCTGGGTCTTCGATGCGGCCAACAACTTCAGGCCCCTTTGGTCAAAGCTCGACGTGCGCTTCACTGGCCACTACCCTATGAACTATGACTTCGATGGCGATGGCCGCGATGAACTTCTGATGGGATACTCGCTTTACGGCCACGACGGGCGGGTGATCTGGAGCCGGCCGGAACTGACCAAATTGCCCGTACTGTACCGCGCGTCCGCCGAGCGGACTGCGGTTGCCGAGTCGCACAACGACGCGGTCTACATCGACGACATGGACGGCGATGGCCGCGCCGAAATCGCCATCGCAACCAGCAAAGACGGCATCCTGCTGGACGCCGCCGGCAATACTCTCTTTCAAATGGAGGGGGTTCACTGCCAGCACGCTCTGATTGGCAAGTTCCGTCCCGACCTTCCCGGCAAGCAGGTCTGCTTCGTCGATGTTGGGGCAGTGAAGATGATGAAAAATACCGACAAGACTGTTCCTGGGGCCTCCGTCCTCAGCATCTATTCCAAAGCTGGCGCACTCCTGGCGAAGAACACCGACAACATTGCCGTGCAGGAAGGCGCCGGTGGACTCAATGTTGCGCTGGTGAAGAATTGGACAGGGAATCCGAATGAGAACTTCATTCTCGCTTTCAACCGCGGTTGGGCTCCACCCGCCCTGTTGGACGGCCGCGGTCGGGAAATCGCGACCTTTCCCTTTCCGCCGGGAATCCGCGCGAAGGACGCGGGGCCGGATGGCAAGGATCTTTACGACGCCGAGGGCGCGCAGCATCTGAGTTGCCTGGGAGACGAACGGGAGGAGATCGTGGTCTTCAATAGCCGGGCTCTGTACATCTACACCAACGCCGCGCTCTTGCACAAACCGTATCTCTACAACACCACGCTGTACAACGGCCGGTAGTAACATGATGACCGCCCGGTTCTAAGCGGTTGCGGCAGGGCATTCCCGCGCGTTCTGGCGCTCGAGTTCCCCGCGGCGATGCTGGTCAGTCGCATCATGTTGAAGCGGGCGCGAAGGTCCGAGGAGTCGGACTGATGCTGGCTTGTCTTCGTCCGGAGTGCCTGCTGCTTGGACCGAGTCTCCTTCGCTTTGCGGTCAAACGGCCCGGAGCTGAGGCGACCGCCCAGCTTGCCTTCGTGCATGGCGTCGAGCCTCCCTTACAGGCGGTCCCATTCGTCCTGTTACGATTTGATGGTTCACTGCCGGATTCGTTCGTCTCGATTCGTCGAAAACTGGAGTTCGCGCCACCTTGCAAGTGTGTTCCTGCCTTTGCGCCCCTACGGCGTATCTATGTTGCCGCTGTAGGCTCGAGGATGAGGGGCGGACCGTGAATCTGATTCGTGCCGGACTTAGTGGTGACATTCAGCACGCCACCCGTGCCCGTCGCGGTGGTCGCCCGCGCCATTGGTTTCGCTGAAGCTCATGCCCACGCCATCCATCATCAATCGGCGTTTACGCTATCGCCGGGTAGCCTTGGCGTTGTTTCTGCACAGTCGCAATCACAGCCTCCGGCTGAAACCTCGGAAACCTTCCGCAAACACCTGCTTGCAAAGCAGGGGCTCATTCGGACTGCCTGTGTGTGATTGATTCGAATGGTGGGCGCGCACGGACTCGAACCGTGGACCTCCTGCGTGTGAAGCAGGTTCAGTGCCTCCAAAACCTCCTTTGTCTGGCGTCAACTATTTCTTCGGTCTGACGACAACTATTTCTCCCGGGCAACGACAATTACCCTGTGGTTCGTAGGCCAGGGGCGAAGCCCTGCGGCCGTCTCTGTGTTGTTTTGATCCC
>SYKU01000246.1 GCA_005808865.1 Acidobacteriota bacterium | reverse complement strand
TGAATCAGGTGCTGGTCCCGCAATCGCTCGCCTTGAACGAGCCTTTCCAGGAAATTCGCAGCAGCATCGGAGCGCTGACGTATCAGATCGAAGTGGCCTCAAGCGAGAGCTCAAAGAAATCTCTGCGCGCGGAGATTGAATCCATCAAAAAGGACAAGGTCACAGCGAAGTTACCGAATCCCGACGGCTCCATGAAGAAGGTGGAGTATACGTTTGGGCAAATGGACAAAGACCTTCAGGACTGGAAAGCGAAGAAGGCCACGCTCCTTCTTCAGCGCGTGGAATTGCTGAAGCCCGCAAGCGAATTGAGAGCGAAGCGGGACAAATACCTCACGGACCGCATCGCTGAATCTTCGAATGAAACGCTCGCGGGAGTTGAGAGAAAGCTCGCCACGTTCAGCCCGGGTATCCGGCAGATTCACGTCAAGGACGTGGACTTGGTGGATCGCTGCGAATCCTGTCACCTCGGGACTCGCGAGCCCGTCGTCCTGACCAAAGCAGCCATGGGCGGCGAGGCGATGTTTACGAGCCATCCGAGCAAGGACTTGCTGAAAACGCACGATCCGGAAAAGTTCGGCTGCACGCCCTGTCATGGCGGCAACGGCGTTGCGACTTCGAGCATTGAAAAAGGCCACGGCCGCCACAAGTACTGGCTCTGGCCGATGCATCACAAAGAGAATATCGAAGCTGGCTGCCAGCAGTGCCACTCGGCGGAAATTGTGACGGAAATGGGCGGCACGCTCAACGCCGGCCGGGAATTGTTCCGCCTTCGCGGCTGCATGGGATGCCATCGTTACGAGGGCTTCGACAAGGAACCGGAGGACTTGACCAGCGTCAACCAGCAGATGCGGCAGCTTGAGCAGCAAAAGGCCGAATGGGACCGCGAAGTCGGCTTTACCATTCAGAAGGCTGACAGGAGCAAGGACAACGCTGAAGCGCAGCGTCTCTATGCACGAGCCGATGATTTGAAGGTCAAGATGAGCGGCATCGATGCGAAAATCGAGCAACTCGATATCCGCTCGCGCAGCCTGATTCGCGAAATCAAGAAGGTTGGGCCGAGCCTTAAGGAAGTCCGCGCCAAGTTGAAAAAGGACTGGATTCCGGTTTGGGTGAAGGATCCGAACCACTGGCGGCCCGGCACGAAGATGCCAGTGTTCCGCCTGGACGACGAGGAAGTCAGGGCAATCTCAGCCTTTATCTGGCAAGCCGGGGTGAACGGCAAGGTAGCCCCGCAACCGCAGGGCAACGCCGAACGCGGCAAGGAATCTTTCGAGACCCGCGGGTGCATGGCGTGCCACTCCATGGGTGAGGGCAATGCGAAGCAGGGTGGCACATTCGCCGCGAATCTGAGCCGCGAAGGCGAAAAGGCGAATTACGAGTATCTGGTTCGCTGGGTTCACGAACCGCGCGAGCGCACGCTGCCCTATTGCCCTTACGAAAAGAAGGATCTGACCGAAGAGGATTACAAGAGGAAGGGCGTTCCATTCGTTTTCGACCTCGAACACACGCAATGCCCGAACGACGGGCACGAATTGCAGGTGCAGCAGATGACGCCCATGCCGAGTCTACGCCTGTCGATCGAGGAGGCCCGCGACATCGCGACGTATCTGATGACGCGCAAGCAGGCGAATGCATCGCTGCCGGCAGCACCCTACCTGGACGATCCGAAGCTTAAGGCACGCGGGCAGTTCCTGGTGCGTAACTACGGTTGCGCGGGTTGCCACGAAATTTCCGGCCTCGAAGAAGAACAGCGCATCGGCACGGAATTAACGCGTGAAGGATCGAAACCGATCGAACGTCTTGACTTCGCCCTGCTCGGTCACGATGCGGCGAAGGAAGGATGGTACAACCACAAGGGTTTCTTCGAGCGCAAGCTCAAAGATCCGTCCGTCTACGACAAAGGCAAGGAAAAAGAGAGCAAGCTCGACCGCCTTAAGATGCCGAACTTCAATCTTCAGAAGGGCGAGATAGACGCTTTGACCACTTTGCTCATCGGCTCGGTCGAGCCCAACATTCCGGCCCGCTACCAGTTCCATCCAACCGATCAGCGGCAGGACATCATCGAAGGATGGTGGGTGATTCGCAAGTACAATTGCATGGGTTGCCATCAGGTTCACGTCGGGCAGACCACCGTCTTCAACACACTTACGCGCTACCAGGACCCGGACTGGAAGGACCAGCGTCCCCCAAGTCTGATCGGCGAAGGCGCCCGTGTCGACCCTGCGTGGCTCATGGATTTCCTGAACAACCCGGCGCGGCACGAGAAGGACCTGAACCGCAACGGCGTGCGACAATATTTAAAGGCGCGGATGCCAACCTTTCACTTCTCGGACGGCGAACTCCGCAAACTGGTGCGGTTCTTCGAAGCGATGTCTTCCCAGGCACAGCCCTACATTCCGCAGAAGCTCGATCCGCTGACAGAGCAGGAGCGCACGATGGCGCGGCAGCTGTTCTCAAGCGAGGGAGCGCCATGTCTGAAATGTCACGCGACGGGCGACGCGAATCATGATAAGACGGCTTCGGCTCCTAATTTCACACTGGCGAGGGAGAGGCTGAAGCCAGGCTGGACCAAACGCTGGATGATCGATCCGGCTATGATGGCCCCGGGCACGGCGATGCCCTCCGGGTTGTTCCAGAAGGATGGTGACCGGTTCATCTTCGCGGGACCCACGCCCGCGAGTTTCCAGGGTTATCGAAAGGACCATGCCGAGCTGTTGGTAAGGTACATGTTCCAGTTCACGCAGGAAGAACTGGGGCGCCTGCGCGCGAGTACGGGAACCGGAGCGGGCCGGTAAGAACCCCGAAGGTCTACATAAAGCAAGAGAATAGGAAGGCTTATTGAAAATGCGAAAGACGTTAATTGCAGTAGGAGTAGCGTCGGTTCTTGCGCTCGCCGGTTGCGGCGGCGGTAGCGAACCGGCAAAGACTGAGGCTCCGGCGCAGAAGCCGGCCGCCGCGGCATCGGCCCCGGCAGACGATGCCAATGCAGCGACGGTTACGGGCAAGGTCGCTTTCACCGGCGAGAAGCCCTCGCCGAAGACTCTGAGTATGGAAGCGACGCCGGCTTGCGCGCGGGCTCACTCGACGCCGGCGAAATCGGAAGAGGTAATTGTGAACGGAAATGGCACGCTCTCCAACACTCTGGTGTGGGTGAAGGCCGGCCTTCCAGCGAAGGAGTGGCCAACGCCGTCCACTGCTGTGAAGCTTGATCAGAAGGGCTGCGTGTATTCCCCTCACGTGATCGCCGTCATGGCAAACCAGAATATCGAAGTCACCAACAGCGACCCGACAAACCACAACATTCACCCGTTGCCGAAGACCAACCGCGAGTGGAACGAGTCGCAGCCGCCGAACGGCGAGGCGAAAATGAAGCAGTTCCCGCGCGAAGAAATCATGATCCCGGTGAAGTGCAACGTTCATCCCTGGATGCGCAGCTATGTCTCGGTCGTGGGCCACCCGTTCTTCGCCGTCACGGGCGACGACGGCAGCTTCTCCATCAAGGGCCTGCCCCCTGGAGACTACACGATCGAAGCAGTTCATGAAAAATACGGCGCGAAGGAAATGAAGGTAACGGTCGGCGCGAAGGAAAGCAAGGCCGTCGACTTCAGTTTCGCCGGATAGGTTCGACCCGCTTCCTGGCCATCGGTCGGATTGTTTAGGAAAATCAAGGCGGCAGGCCCAACTCCCGCCTCACCAAAGCAAGTCCACTGTTTGCAGAGGTGAGGCGGGCGTTAGCCTGTCAGGGCATCGGAAGCGGCCTGCCTCGGCCCCCGTGAGGTTCTCGCGTATTGTCCAATGTTTGGCTGCACCGTTACTCGGTAATCTTAGCCATCTGCACTCTCTTCCTGGTCGTAGCCGGCGGCTTGGTTACCAGCAACGACGCCGGTCTTTCCGTCCCCGACTGGCCTCTCTCCTACGGGAAATTGATGCCCGTTATGGAGGGCGGCATCTTTTACGAACACGGCCACCGCATGGTTGCCACCACGGTGGGCTTTCTCACTATTATCCTGGCGGTATGGCTGTGGCGCGTGGAGAACCGCGGGTGGATGCGGCGTCTCGGCGTCGGGACCCTTGCGGCGGTCATCGCGCAGGGACTGCTGGGCGGGATGACCGTAATTTACATGCTGCCCAAGCCGGTCAGCATCAGCCACGCCTGCCTCGCGCAGTTGTTCTTCTCGACCACGGTTTGCATAGCGCTGTTCACTTCGGCGTCCTGGCTCTGCGGTCCGCATGTGGCAGCCGATTCCGGCACGCCCGCGCTGCGAGCTTTGGTGATTGCCGCGCCTCTCTGCGTTTTCATTCAGTTGGCGCTCGGAGCCTCCGCCCGGCACAAGTTTCTCGGCGTACTTCCGCACATCGCGGGAGCGGCCGTTGCCACGGGCGTTGTACTTTGGGTGACGTTATCCGTGTTGATGCGCCACGCCGGCCATGACGTTTTGCGCAAGTCCGCGGTCGCGCTGCTTTCCATTACGTTTCTTCAGGTGTTTTTGGGTATCGCGGCCTACATGAGCCGAATCGCCACGATCGACGCCCCGCAACCGATGCCGCTGATGGTCGGCTTCACGGTGGCTCACGTCGCAACCGGCGCGCTCACGCTGGCAGCGAGCGTCGTCCTCGCGATTCAGGTCAGGCGCAACGTAGCATAATCAGCGTAGCGCCATATCAACGTGATGCGATGAAGGACACCGCCGGAATGCACCAATGGCATCAGCGAAACGGCGATTCAGATCACTCAACAAGATCTCGAGCTTGACATCATTGATTGATGCGGTCGAAATGTTCGGGTTTTGTCTGATCTGAATACCCTCCGGCAAGAATCTGAAAGCGTTCCGGGGCCGATTCTGACGGCGTCGCTGGCTAGCGGAATTCTGTCGCTCCGCACCGGCTTCTCGTGGACGCCGGCGGTTGGCGGCCGTCTTGATGGCGCCAGGCGCGCTCTGAGGTACGATCCCTCCGCGTTCCAGCGAGTGAACCGCAACTTCGCCAGCCGTCCTGATCTCTGCCACTACGGCAACTCCGGACGCAACATCTTGACCACGCCAGGCCAGAGGAAGATCGACTTCTCGCTCATCAAGAGCCCTCGATAACCGAACCTTTCAGAGTGCAGTTCCACACCGAGTTCTTGAATGTGTTTAGTACGCCCTATTTTGGGCAGTCAACAATTTGGTTTTCGTCTCGCTCAATTCAATGACACCCGACGCGCCGCGTGTGGGACAAAGCCGTTCCCTGACTGCCGCCATGCGGGTGATGCAATTCGGGTTAAAATTCAGCTTGTGATTCTTGGATGGCAGCATTCATGACCCCTTCACGGCAAACAGCCTCACCCATGGACCGCCGCCAACTTGGCAGGACGTTGCTGTTCGCCGCGGCGGGAGTTGCAACCGGCGGCGCTCAGGTGCCGCCCACTTCCCGGTTGGTTCCGTGGATGTACATGATCTGGCCGCTCGAACAGTGGCTGACCGATTACCGCCGGATTCTGGACGCGTGGGATCAGGGCGGTGTGCGTGGAATCGTCATCGGTCCGCTCCGGTTCTGGGACGGAGAGCCGAAGTTCGATTTCACCTACCGCCGTGCGGGCGCGACGATTCAGGCGTTTGCGCCAGACCCGTCGATCTACCGGAAGCATGGCGTGGATCCTCCGGAAAACGTCCGCCTGGACCCGGCGAAGGAAAAGCAACTGCGTGGGTTGCTCGACGATATTGCAAGCCGGGGATGGGAGATCATGTTGTTCGGCCCCGCCCACTATGGCCGCCGGAAGTCCGCCGCGCAGGATCCATTCGGGGCGGTCTCGCTCGCCGCCGGCGTGGAGGATACTCTCCGCGCGTTGCCGCAAGCGGGCGGAGTCATCATCGACGGCGCTGGGGAGCACCACTACGAACTATCCTTTCACCATGGCGGAGATCTCTTCGAAATCCGGGACCATCATCGGGCAATCTACAATCATCTGGGGTTCGACGTAGCGCGGATGGAGCGGGGTATGAACCACTTAAATTCCCGTCTCCACTCGCTCACTCCATCCTTGGTACGGTTCCACCAGAGCGGAGGAATGCTCGGCGGTTTATCGCTTTTCGACCTCAACGAAGACACGCTCTTTTGGATGCGGATGCGTCAGGAATCCACCTTGCGCAATATGGCGGCGATACGGAAGCAGTGGGACGGGCTGCCACGCCGGGTAAAGCTTGGAACCATCCCGAGGTCGGCTGCCTTCTCCGTGCTGACGACGCAGGACTACCAGAAGACACACGGTTTTTTCGATGTTATTTTCCCGAAGCACTACTATTGGCATCGCGGATTTGACGGCATGTACGGCACCATCGCGCGGTGGGTGGCGACGCTTGGCGAGTGGAACCCGGCGTTAACGGAAGAAGATTGTTTTGGGGTAGTGAAAGTTCTGTTCGGGTTGCAGTTGCCGGGGGTTCGCAAGCTCGCCGACCTGGAGAACGGCTTCCCCGACGCGTTCTTCGACGAGGTGGTTTTCTCCGAGACGAAACGGGCGATCGAGGCTACTGGCGATCCGGACAAGGTGATCGCCTGGGTTTCGACGGGCCGCAATCCGCACGCCGGCGATCCCATGCCGGCGCACGATCTGCACCGGCTATTGGTGGCGTCCCAAGGGGCCGGGCTCAAGCGCTTCATTTACCACCCGGATTTGAATCTCGGCGCGGCGGAATGGAAAGTGATCTCCCGGCTCTGCGGCAAGGAGTGGAAGGAAGACCCAAACGGCTACTGGCCGCCCGATACACCCAAGCCGGACACGTGGAATGGCGGGAGGAAACCGCCCCTGAGGAAATGAGTGCGGAATACGGCCGCAGTCATTTAGTTGTGGCGCCGCCTGTAAAGCGAGGTAGTTCGAGTTGTCCCGCCGGTGTGCTATTCCTTGTCCTCCGGCTGGCGTACTTGGACCAGTTTCTTGAGCTTGATCCTTACGATCGCCGGAACTGGTCTCGTCGCTGGGCACCTCGCGGCGGGCCGGGCGATCTTTCTGGACGTCTGACTTGGTGGAGGGCGCCAATCTTGCCGTCTTCACAGCCGTTCGTCGCCTTCCTGGTTCCCACACAAGCCCGCGCCGTGTGTGAAAATCTGTAACAATGGCTATCGCGTGGATCACCGCTCGGCTTGCCGCGGCCGTTTGGATACTCGCCGGCTGCGGCCGCCCGATCCCGGAACTGCCGCAGGTTTCACCGGACACCTTTGGCAAGGCATCCAAAGCGCGCGTTCAGCATGCCCTGGATCGTGCGCTGAAGTCTCCTCGCGACCCTTCTGCCAGCGGCGAACTTGGGATGCTCCTGCACGCCCACCTGAGGTTCGAGGGCGCCGTGTCGTGTTATCGGCGCGCAGTGACGCTGGCGCCGGATGAATTCCGGTGGCTCTACTATTTGGGCGCCGCCCAAGCCGCGCTTGGACTTCATGCCGAAGCGTTGAAATCCTTCGAGAAGGCCCTGCTAGTCGACCGGACTTCGGCTCCTCTGTGGGCTCACATGTCTGAGTCTCTCCATGAGTTGGGCGACAGCGAAGGAAGCCGACGAACCTCCGAACAAGCACTCCTCCACGACCCGCGCAGTCCTGCGGCGCGCTATCGGTTGGCCCGCGCTCTGGCCGGACTTGGACGGACGACCGAGGCCATCGCGTCCTATGAGGAAGCCGCCACGCTCTCTCCCGAGGCCGCACCGATCCACCTCGCGCTAGCCGCACTGTACAGGCAGCGGAACGACACGTCGCGCGCCGCGCTCGCGTCCAAAACGGCCCAGTCGGCGACCGCAACGCAAGTTCCGATGCCCGATCCACTTCTAGCTGCCGTTCGCGCCCTCCGCGACGATCCCCAGACGCATCTCAGCCGCGGCAGGCGTTTCGAGACCGAAGGCAAACTAACCGAGGCCGCCGCCGAGTACGAACAAGCCATCGCGCTCGACGCCTCTTCCCGCAGCGCTTACGCGAATCTGATTTCCGTTCAGGGCCGTCTGGGCCGCTTCGCCGATGCCCTCCGCCGCTATGAGGAGATCGCAAAACTTGGCCTGCCGGGCGAAGAAGTTCTTAACAACTGGGGGGTTGTTCAGGCAATGCAGGGAAACCAGATTGAAGCTGGGCAAAGCTTTCGCGCGGCCCTTGTCGCGAACGCCCACTCTCTCGACGCCCACCTGAATCTCGGTATCCTCGCGGAGCAAATGGGGAAGCCGTCACAAGCGCTGGAGCACTACCGGCACGCGGTTGAGGTCCAGCCCCACCACCATGCCGCCAATCTGAATCTGGGGCGTCTGTATGCCGCCTCGGGCCGATTCGACGATGCGATCAACCACCTGACGCGGACTCTGGCGGTGGAAGACAGCGAGACGCCGCGCTGTCTCTACGCGCTCGCCGATGCCTGCGCGCGCGCCGGCCGCGCACGGGACGCAATCGTGTACGGCAAACAGGCTCTTGCCGCCGCCCGGCGCTTCGGCCAGCGGCAGTTGGCAGCGGAAATCGAAGAGGCTCTAACGCTAGCGTCGCGGTAGGCTGCCCGGGCGCGGATCTTCGTGCGACACGCTACGCCCGCCGCCGGGCGAAGTCAACCTTCGATCAGAACATCAATTTCAAACCCATCTGCATGATCCGCGGCGGAGCCGCATTGGAAATGATTCCGAAGTTCACGTTGCCCACTTGCAGGTTCGGCCCGTCGAAGATCGGTGTGTTGAAGGCGTTGAACGCTTCGGCCCGGAATTGCAGCCGGAACCCTTCAGCGGGCCGGAAATCCTTATGTATCGTTAGATCGAATTTCGATATCCCTGGACCCTCCAGAATGTTGCGGCCGGCATTACCGAACCGGAACGGTTGATTTCGGGCAAACGCCGAAGTATTGAACCACCGCTCCGGGCGGCGGTCGCTGTCCGGCAACCGCCAGTCCCCAATTACGTCCGGCCGGTCCAGGTCACCCGTATTCGACGGATTCCCCACCACCGAAACATTCAGCGGCGACCCCGTCAGCAGGCTGGTGATGCCGCCGAACATCCATCCGCCAAGCACCAGGTCGGCGGCACGATTCCAGTTCGCGCCCCATTTCCGGCTGCGTCCAAAGGGAAGCTCGTACAGGTAGCTCGCGACTAAACGATGCTTCAGATGCTGGTTCAGAAGCGAACGCTCGGCGCGCAGGTTTAGCGGATCCTGCACCTGCCAGTCGGCGCCCAGCGCGCGATCTTCCCCTGGAATAAACGCATAGTCGCCGATAGCGCGGGACCACGCGTAGGAGCCTAGGAAGCTCAGCCCTTTGCCGAATCGCTTCTCGACCTTGGTTTGCAAACCGTGATACATCGAATTGGCGTCGTTGCGGAAGCTATGCGTGGAGGCCAGCGGCACCGAGAGTTCGGTGCCCGGAAAAATTGCGCGCTGGAAGCGGCGTCGCGAATTGATATCACCCGGACCGGGGCGGGCGTAGTTCAGGTTAATGTGCCGGACGATGTGATTGCCCTTGGAGGCGAAGTAACCGATCTCGAACAGCACGTCGCCCGGAAGTTGCCGCTGGATGTTAAGATTCCACTGCTGCGCGATCGGCCACGGTGCGTTGCGCTCGAACGACGCGGGCAGAACCGGCGGCGCGTTGCGCGGCGACAGCGGCGCCGCGCCTTCGCGCAAAAGCAACGTGGGATTGAGCCGGTCGGTGGTGAACAGCACCGCCGTGTGCACCGGCGGGTTCACTTCCATAAATTCCGCGCCGCCAGTGTTCATTATGTTTCCGAAGAAGAGTCCGTAACCGCCGCGGACAACCGTGTTCTGCCCCGCCTTGTACGCGAAGCCGAAGCGCGGCGCGAAGTTGGTGCGGTCGGTCGCTACCAGCGCGCGGGCCGCCCGCCCTCCGCCCTCGGCTCCGGCAACCACGAAGCGTGGATTGTTCGGATCCGTGTCCATGTCGAAGTTCGCAATCTTGTTGTTCTTCTCCACCCACGGCAAATTGAGTTCGTAGCGCAGGCCGATGTTGATGGTCAAGCGGTCAGAGATGCGCCAATCGTCCTGAACGTATTGCTGAAACCAAGGAGCCCGGAGTTGCATGTAGCGATAGTTCGAGCTGGTGATTTGAAATGCCGTACCCAGTAGGAAGTCCGCCAGCGGCAGGCCGCCGCCGCGGGGTGTTGGGTTCTCCGTAAAGCGCCCGTCGAAGCTGAATCCACCGAGTCCGCTCCCGTGATTGAAGATACCGCTCTGTAACCACAAGACTGTCTGCCCGAATTTCACGGTATGGTTTCCCTTCGTCCAGGTGACGTCACCGGAGACCTGGCGGGTCTGTGACTGGATAAAGTTAAAGCCGCCTCCGCCCAGTCCGGCGAAGCCGGTGACACCGAGCCCCGACAGTCCCGGAACCACGCTGTCCAGGCCGTTGCGCATGTTGATGCCAACTTCGGGGTTTAGCGGAGCGCTGAACGCGGAGGTCACCGCAGTCTCGATGAAACTCCATCCGCCGCGCACGGACATCACCAGGTTTGGCTTCCACACGCGATTCAGCACGAGCGCCATTTGCCTGTTGGTGATATTCGTGTCGTTTCCAAGCTTGTGGCGCCCGTCCGCGCTGTCTGGCAACCCGGGTACACGTGCGGAGAACGTATGCTGACCGCTTAAACGGAAATAGGCGTTAGTGCGGTCGTTCAGGGTCTGGTCGTAACGCACATCCCAGCGGTTGAGGTCGTTCACGCGGGGATAGATAAAGGTGTAGTTGCGTGCCGCCGCCGCAAGCTGAGGCGCCGGCCAGAAGGACCGAACTCGCGCCGAAACCGGATCCACGCGGCTAGCCGGAACTACGTTGCCGGCAAACGGCTGCCGGGTTCCCGTCGCGGCGCTGTAGGTGGAAGGATCGTAGATCCGGGTTGAGTTACGGGAAAAATCGCCTGTGAGGTCAGTCGGGTTCGGGACAGTCTGGACGGCGTTGTTCGATTCGCGGATCTTGCTCCATTCCGCGTCGGCAAAGAAAAATACCTTGTTCCGGATCACTGGGCCCCCCGCGGCGAATCCGTATTGATTGCGTTTGAATGGCGGCTTGGCCCGGCCTGGCGGCGTGAAGTAATTCTTGGCATCCATCCTCTCGTTGCGCAGGAACTCAAACACAGTGCCGTGGAACTGATTCGTCCCCGACTTCGTCGTAAGCGTCACGACACCGCCCATGGACCGGCCGTACTCCGCGGAGAACGCGTTGGTTACCACCTTGAATTCGGCCACAGCATCAATTTGCGGCTTGATCGCTTCCTTCTGATCCCCCTGTGATGCAATCGACTGGTTGTTGTTGTCGATGCCGTCAATCAGGAAGTTCACCTGGGTCGCCTGTGACCCTCCTACGCTGATCCCCTGCATGTTGCCGAATTCCGAGCGCGCCGGAGGCGCAACGCCGGCCGAGATGCGCGCCAGTTGGAGGTAGTCCCTTCCGTTGAGCGGGAGTTCCAAAATCTGGCGATTCTCCATCACATTGCCGGCCGAACCATCCGAAGTCTGCAACAGTGGCGCCTGTGCGGCCACTTCAATCTGCTCGCTCACCTGACCGACCTCGAGCATGATGTCCACGCGCCGCGTGTCGCCTATACTGAGGACAACTCCACGCCGTGAGGTTCGCTTGAAGCCCGGTGCTTCGACGTCGATCACGTATTCACCGATGCGCACCGGAGGCGTCCGGAAATAACCTGACGCATTGCTCTCCGTCGTGTACGTGGTACCCGTGGCGGAGTGCGTCAACCGGACCTTGACACCTGGTAGCACACCGCCGGAAGCATCGCTAACCATGCCGATGATCGCCGCGCTGTCGGACGCCTGAGCCCAGAGCGCGGACGAGGTCAGGAGCAGCAACGACCCCAGAATACCGAAAATATACATGGCGGCGATTATTTCATGCATGTCGATCTGGGTCAAGAGCATCCTGCTGTACATGCTGTAGAAAGTTCCCGGCAGCTATTGAAGGCGCGGACGTCAGAGGAGTAGAAAGGAGCCGCGGATGCCCGGAAGCGTCCTTCCACTTTCCTCCCCCGACCGGAGAATCTTACGGTGAGCCGGACCGTCATGTTTACAATTACTACGATGAGCCGGCCGCCCTGGCTCATCGCATTGTCGCGATGAAGAGAAGGCCCTCCAGGGCCGGCAGAACCGCTACAAATTACACGCCAGACATCAATCCCGCCGGGCAAGTGTGTGTAATCCTGAAATCCGAAGTTGCAATCATTTCAAAGACTATCCGACGTATTTTGAATGGTTTACGCTGTGGAAAGCCAACTTCGGCGAAGTTGGCTTTCCAGCCTGCAAGCCGCTGAAAATAATTGGTTTAAGTGTCAAACTTCGGATTTCAGGGTAATGGAACAACATCAGGAGCGAAGAGATAGCGAACCGGTACCCGGATCGGTTGGCAGAAGCAAAAGAAGCCTTCAGGCACGGTTTACGGCCGCTAAGCCAAGGGCTGCTCGGTGGCATGTCCGCTACGATTTCATTCGGGTTCTCACGAGGTGGAGTTTTGCCGTCCGAAAACGGGGCTCAGTTTCATGACCACCGGTCCCGCCGCTCGATCACGTCGGCCGGAACAGGAGCAGATCCAGACTAAACGTCACCCTCATCGCTTCAACTGGCCGGGATCGCATCGGCCGGTAGATTGAATGCAACACCCCCAGGACCGCATCAGCGTCAAGATCCGCTACGGTAGCGGCGCGGCGTCGATCGGAGAGCCTGAAGCTGTCCGCGAATACATCCACGGTTCGGGCCACGCGGTCGCGGCCCGCGCCGCGCAACTCGATGAGATCGTCGGGAGCGGGAAGGGCGACGAGGAGACGCCCATCGCCGCGCAGCACACGCCTGAATTCACCCGGATTCATCCGCGCGGTAATCGACAGAATCGTCGAAAACGAGCCGGGCGAATAGGGCAGCAAGCGATCGGCATTAGCCACAATCCACTCACACTCGGGGTAACGCCGCGCCGCGGCATCGACAGCCGGAATCGAGATGTCGACACCATGCGCGTCGAAGCCGGTCTCGCGGGCAAGCGCGCCGAGGTAAAAGCCGTCGCCGCAGCCGGCGTCGAGGACCATATCCTGCGAGGACAGGGCCGCAAGCTCCCCGATCGCGCGCCTAAGGGGTGCCGTCAAGCCGCGATCATGCAGACTTCGCCGCCCCGCGATCGCCGCTCCAGTATCTCCGGGACGCTTTGATCGTTTGTCTTGCGGTTGGAGCAGGTTAATGTAGCCGCTTCGCGCCGCGTCGAAGGAATGTCCCCGAGGGCAGAGGACCCGCCGCTCCTCACGAGCCAGCGCCAAATTGCAGCCGCGAACCGGGCAAAGGAGCATAGGCCGAATCGCCGCGTTACCGGTGGCCGCCGCCGGAGAGCTCCCTGACGATCGCGCCCACAAAAGACTTCGCGTCGCCGAAAAGCATCAGCGTCCTGTCGAGGTAGTACAGCGGGTTGTCGATTCCCGCGAAACCTGGACTCATGCCGCGCTTTACCACCATCACGACGCGCGCTCCATCGACGTCGAGAATTGGCATTCCGTAGATTGGGCTCGACGGATCGGTTCGCGCCGCGGGATTCGTGACATCGTTTGCTCCAATTATCAGTGCTACGTCCGTTTGATGAAACTCCGGGTTGACCTCGTCCATGTCATGAAGTTTGTCATAAGGAATATCGGCTTCCGCCAAAAGGACGTTCATGTGCCCGGGCATTCTTCCGGCTACCGGATGGATGGCAAAGCTCACGTCCACTCCCTGTTTGACGAGGATGTCGTAGAGCTCACGCACCTTGTGCTGCGCCTGAGCCACGGCCATTCCGTACCCCGGAACAATCACGACTTTTCCGGCGGAGGAAAGTATGGAGCCGGCCTCTTCCGCAGTCGCGCTCCGAACCGGTTTCGCTTCGCCTGCGGCGGCCCCCGCGGTCTGAACCTGGCCGAAGGCTCCGAAAAGGACGTTCGTGAAGGAGCGGTTCATGGCTTTCGACATGATCACGGAGAGGATGAAGCCCGATGAACCATCGAGCGCGCCGGCGACAATCAGAAGCTTGTTGCCGAGGACGAAACCCATGGCCGCCGCGGAAAGGCCGGCATACGAATTCAGCAGGGAGATCACTGTCGGCATATCCGCTCCGCCAATGGGAGTAACCATGAGTACACCGAAGGCGAGCCCCATTGCGAGGATTCCCGGGAAGAGATATGTCTGGCTCGGATCGGCGGACAGCATCGCAGCTGCGCCGATGGCGCAAGCGAGAAGGGCGAGATTCACGAAGTTCTGTCCCTTGTACGTTATGGGGCGTTGAGGAAGGATCTCCTGGAGTTTCCCGGCCGCCATCAGGCTGCCCGTAAACGTCAGCGACCCGAGGAGGACTTCAAGGGTAAGCACCGCCATAGTGAATCCCGGAACATCAGGCGCTCGCAGATAGAATTCAGCCGTCCCGACGAGCGTGACGCACAGCGCGCCGAAAGCATGACTGAGCGCCGTTCGCTGAGGGACGGCAGTCATTTGGACCTGGCCCAGGCGCGCGCCGATGATCGATCCCAGCACCAGTCCGGCGGCTATCCATCGATAGTCCACAATCCCGTGGTGAAGGAGCGTCCCGCAGATGGCGAGCAGCATCCCTATTTCGCCGGCCCAGACTCCCCGCCGGGCGGTGTCCGGCGAGCTCATCCACTTTAGCGAGAGGATAAAAAGAACGCCCGCCGCCAGGTAGACGATCTCAATCAGATGGCTGCCAGGCAGGTCCATGGTCAGGGCTTTTTCCGGCTCAGCTTGAACATCTTAAGCATGCGATCCGTGATAATAAATCCACCAACCACGTTGCTCGTGGCTGCCACGATAGCGAGCGTGCCCAGGACCGTAGCGAGAGTGCTCTTCTCCTCCCCCGCAAGAACGATTGCGCCGACCACGGCGATGGCTGCCAGTGCATTCGTCAGTGACATGAGAGGCGTGTGGAGCAATGGCGATACGCGGCGAATGACCTCAAATCCGATGAAGCCGGCCAACACGAAAACGTAAAGGTTACTAAGGAGTTCCGTCACTACTTTCCTCCAGATCAGGCAGGCCGAAAAAGTTCCGCACCCGCGCGTTAACAATCTTTCCGCCCCGCGTCAGAAGCGTCTCACGCACAATCTCGTCCGAAGCATCGATCCGCAGTTTGCCGTCCTTGAACAAGTGAAGGAGAAACGCGCTGAGATTACGGGCATACATCTGGCTTGCATGGTATGGAACGCTGCTGGCCAGGTTGATGAGGCCCGCGATGGTGACGTCGTGATCGACGACTGTCTCACCCGGCCGCGTCAGCTCGCAGTTCCCGCCGCGTTCGGCCGCCAAATCGACGATCACGGAACCAGGCGCCATACCGTAGACCATCTCCCGGGTGATCAGCACCGGAGATTTCTTGCCGGGAATTACGGCGGCTGCGATCACTACGTCCTGCTCGGCGACGACCTTTCCCAGCAGTTCGCGCTGACGCAGGTAGAAGGAGTCGTCCTGCGGCCGCGCGTAACCGCGCGCGTCCTGAGCATCCGCGGCGTCGATAGGCAACTCAACGAAGCGTCCTCCAAGGCTCTGAACCTGCTCTTTGGCTGCCGGCCTCAAGTCGTAGGCGGAAACCACCGCGCCGAGCCTTCGAGCCGTGGCGATCGCCTGCAATCCCGCCACACCCGCGCCGATCACCAGGACGCGCGCCGGCGTAATGGTCCCCGCGGCCGTCGTCAGCATGGGAAAGAGCTTCGGAAGAATGTCAGCCGCGATCAAGACAGCCTTGTAGCCGCAAACGGTGCCCATGGACGACAAGGCGTCCATACTCTGAGCGCGCGTGGTACGGGGCATCAACTCGACAGAGAAAGACGTGACACCCACCGCGGCGATTTCTTCGATTATCGCAAGCGAGCCGAGCGGCCGAAGAAAACCGGCCAGGAGTTGATCCTTTCGGAACAGCGGCATATCGGCCTTGCCCGTCAGCCCATTCGAGCCGTAGCAGAGGACCTGAACCACAACTCCGGCTGCGTCGAATACCGCGGACCGGTCCGGTAGTATCCTCGCGCCTTTTTCCGCATAGGCTGCGTCCGGAAACCCGGCTTGACTACCCGCTCCAGCCTCAATGACCACCTCGAAGCCAGCTTTCGTAAGAGTCGGAACGACCGCAGGAACCAGCGCCACACGGCGCTCCTTGGGGAAAATCTCTCTGGGGACTCCGATCGTCAAGCGCCGCTCCGGGAGATCTGTGTGCTCAGTCTTTCACGCCATTCGGGACACGCATATCGACCGCTGCTAGCGTAGTTTTGAGATGGTCGCCCCCTCAGGCTCACGCGCGCCGCCAGGCTTGAAGCCGCGGCGCCGCGAGCGGCTGTTCGCGCGTGAAGAACTCGCCGGAGGGAACAGACTCGGATCATCATACCGAAAACTCTAGCACGTCGGATGCCAGAGTGCCGGCTATTCTAACGTCTCCGGCAGGACCCAGCCGATGCGGCCGCCAGCGGAGCCATTGATCACGCGCACGCGGGCGAACCCCGGCTTGGCCTCAAGGACAATCACTTTCGTGCCGGCTGTCAGTTCCTCGACGCGCCCCCGCGCAGCCATGCGCATGACCGTGCCATCCGGAAACTTCCCGGCATCGGAGACGATGCTCAACGCATAAGTGTCCGAGGCGAGAAATACCGGGACGCCCGCGCCGCGCAGCACCTTGTGGTCGCCGGGTTTGGGAAGCGTCCTTCCAGCGCGGTCGACCAATTTGGCCGCGGCGCTTCGTTCCGCGATCTGTGTCACGATTTTACGCTGGATCGTTATCACCACCACCGCCGTGCCGAGAACAGCCAGGAGGACCGCGCTCCAAAACAGAGCCGCGGGCGACCTTAGAACAACTGCATCGAGCGCGACTTCCACACGCTGATGAAATTCGTCTTCTTGCGAATTGGCTGCCACTGTAATGTTTCTCGGACCACCGCTCAAGTCGGCGAAGCTTCAGTCTTGCCTATGCCCAAAAACCTGTCAAGTGCTGGTACCGAAGGACTGAGGGTACTGAGGCTGGTCCGTTTCCGGGCTGCGCCATCTCTATTCGGGCAGAGCGGAAACAAACAACTTTTCGGGGCGCCTGACTTCGATTCTGACCTTTTCTCCCAGAGACAAGTTGCCCGGAACCGTCAAGACATAGTGGGCGCGGAGAATTTCAAAAATAACCGGGCCGGGTTGAGCCGCCGCTTCCTTGCCTGACGCCTTCTGCATGTCACGGATGTTGAACGAGGCCCCGCCGGTTTGTCTCGCAAGCAGATCGAACATGGCCCGCTCTCTTCCACCTACGTAAACCGGAAATATGGAGACGCCGTTGCGGCGCGCCAATCTCACAACGTCCTGCTCGCGAACGCGGCTGTCCCCTTCGAGGCCCGCCGTGAGCAGCAGGATCGTGCGGCGGAAACTGCTGTTGCCGAAGCCGCTGTCAATCGCGGCATAGACTGCGTCGAGGACACGCGGCGTGTTTCCGAATTTCACGCTTCCGAGCGCCCGTGAAAGCAGTTCCCGGCTGGACGTGAAATCCTGAATCAGATCGGCCGAGGAATGGAAGGCGACCAGCGCCATCTGCTCTTTCGCTCCCAGTTGCGCGATAAGGTTTCCGGCAAGCGGCGCTACCGCTGGCCCGGCGAGGCTCGTATCGAGCAGCAGCATCACGTCCACCGCCGGTGTCACGAACTCGGCGCTATCTACTCGCTTCGGGGCCCTATCTTCGAAAACCGAAAAATCAGCCGCATTCAGTCCCAGGACCGGTTTGCCGGACTTCGGTTCGACAACCGTCACCACAATCCGTGTCGCTGCATTGACAAAAGATGGCACGGCCCATAGTGAAATGGCTGCCAGCCAGGCGATCGGGGTTGATCCCGTCGTGCCGCCGCGTTTCACCGGGTTATCTCGATCTGGGTACCCGTATCGAGACGTTGCAACTGCGTCAGTGCAACCTGTTCGCCTTCGTTGAGGCCCTCGACGACCTCCACGCTATCGCCGAAGCGGTCTCCCAGCTTCACTTCCCGCGCCTCAATCGCGCCGTCCTTCGTCACGAACGCCTTGTTGGTGCCGAAAACATAGTTGATGGCGCGGGCTGGAACAAGTTTCGTGCGATCAAACCGGTCTGTGCGAACGCGCGCCTTCGCATAGGAGCCGGGCTTCAGTTCACCGCTTGGATTGTCGATCAAAGCTTCGACCACGAAAGTTCTTTTGCTCTGCTCGACGGTTGGCGAAATGCGCCAGATCTTGCCGCGAAACTGACGCTCGCCGAAAGCTTCCATGGTCACCTCCGCCATCTGCCCGGTCTTGACCCACGGCGCCATGCGCTCCGGCACTTCTATCCGGAGACGAATAGGGTCGGTCTTCACGAGCGTGAAGACCGGTGTGTTCGGCCGCACGAACTGCCCCACATTCACCGTCCGTTCCTTCACGAATGCGGCGAATGGAGCGCGAATCGTCGTGTCGCGGACCTTCTTCCTTTGCAGATCGACAACGCCCCTGATGCGATCCACCTCCTGAATCATGTTTCGCGCCGTGTGCAGAGAGGTCTCGTAGGCCGCTTGCATCGACTCATACCTGGCTTGCGCCTGATCCAGATCCTGCCTTGACGTCACACCTTGCGCAACCAAATCCCGCACGCGCCTGAATCGTTGTTCAGCGTCGAACAGGTCCGCCTGGGCACGCCGGACTCCGGGCGTTTCTTTGATATCTTTGACCTTGTCTTTTTCGTTTTTCAGCCCGACCGATTCGAGCGCTTGCTTGAGCTGTGCCTCATTCTGATTGAGCACGTATTGTTGCTCTTCTTCCGAAACGCCGACCAGCACCTGCCCCTGCGTGACGCGATCGCCCAGGTCGGCCTCCACTTTGATTACCTTGCCCTCAATCTCCGAACTGATAATCACCTCTTCGAACGGGAACAACGTGCCCACCGACTCCACGTCGCGCTGAAGTTCCTTGACGATGACGGGTGAGACTTTGATCTTGATGGGACCAGTGTCCTGCTTCGACGGAACCGCAGCCTTCCGGTTGCACCCCGCGAGGAGTATCAACGCCCCTAGAACCCAGAAACTGAATTGCATTTGCATTTAATGATCCAACCCACTATACGATGCGCCTCAACTTTCCAGCGCCTTCCGCCCCGCTTCGAGCGTTTTCAGAATTGCTTCGACGTCGTAAACGCATCCGCCCCAGGTCCCGCCGCTCACGCTTTGCAGCGCCGCCCATAGCCGCGAATCGCCGGGCAACTCCGGGTCCGGCGCCAGATCCGGGCGTAACGCCCTCGCCGCCAATATCGCGGATCCCCGCTCCGCGCCGAAGACTTCGCCGCCCGCGCCGACAAAGTTCACAGTCCCCTCCAACTGGTTCCGGTCGATCACTATTTCGATGGTGTCCCCATCGAGCACCTTGCCCACCGGACCGCCGGCCAGCGCCTCCGGCGAGACGTGGCCGATGCACGCTCCCGTTGAAACTCCACTAAAACGCGCATCCGTCAACACTGCAATCTGCTTCCCGAACGTCAGATGCTTCAGCGCCGACGTGATCTGGTATATCTCCTCCATGCCGGATCCCATCGGACCCCGGCAGATCAGCACCAGTATGTCACCCGGCTTCAAACGGTCTTCGCCGGTGCTCTTGATCGCCGCAATCGCCGAGGTCTCGGACGAAAAAACCCGCGCCGGTCCGCGCTTCCGGTAGACGCCGTCCTCCCCGACAACACTTGGGTCGATGGCCGTGCTTTTGATCACCGATCCCTCGGGAGCGAGATTGCCGGTGGGAAACGTAACCGTGGAAGTCAGTCCGCGGGCCCTCGCTCCGTCCGGGTCCATGATCACGTCGTTCGGGTCCACGCCGTCCCGGTTCTTCAGCAACTGTCGCAACTTGACGCGGCGCTCGGACTGTTCCCACCACTCGAGCATCGATCCCAGCTTTTCGCCGCTCGCCGTCATCGCGCTCAAATTTAGCAGTCCGGCGCGCCGAAGGTGCAGCATCACCTCCGGAACTCCGCCAGCCATGAAAACCTGGACCGTGGGATGCCCCTTCGGGCCGTTCGGGAGGCAATCGACAAGGCGCGGGACCAGACGGTTGATCCGCGTCCAATCATCCACCGTGGGACGGCGCAGACCCGCCGAGTGCGCGATCGCCGGCAAGTGGAGAATCAGATTCGTGGAGCCGCCAAAGGCCGCGTGCACGATCATCGCGTTGTCAACAGACGTGGTCGTCAGCAGTTCCTTCATGGTGATGCCACGCCCCTGAAGGGTCAGCGCTGCCCGCGCCGAGCGTCGCGCCAAATCCAGCCAGATGGCTTGTCCCGAAGGCGCGAGCGCCGAATGCGTCAGCGACATTCCGAGAGCCTCGCCCACTACCTGCGAAGTGGCCGCCGTCCCCAGGAATTGGCATCCGCCGCCGGGCGAAGCGCAGGCATGGCACAAGCTGTCCGCCGCCTGTTCGAGTGTGATCTGCCCATGCGCGAACCGGGCGCCTACCGATTGCACCTGCCCGGCGTCCTCGCCTTCCTCCGGCAACAGCGTGACGCCGCCCGGCACCAGCACGCAGGGCAGGTCGTGCATCGCGGCGAGCGCGAGCATCATCGCGGGTAGTCCCTTGTCGCAGGTCGCGACGCCGATTACGGATTTCCGCGTAGGCAGTGAGCGGATGAGACGCCGGAAGATCGTCGCGGCGTCATTGCGGTAGGCGAGGCTGTCGAACATGCCCGTTGTGCCTTGCGTGCGGCCGTCGCAAGGATCGGTGCAGTATGCGCCGAAGGGCACCGCGCCATGTAACTTTAACTCACGCGCGGCTGCCTGCATCAGCAGCCCAACCTCCCAGTGTCCCGTGTGGTAGCCAAGCGCGATCGGGGTGCCGTCGTCGGCGCGGATTCCACCGTGCGTGCTCAGGATCAAAGCGTCGCCCCCCGCCATCTCCGACGGCGTCCATCCCATGCCCGCATTCTGCGCCCAACCGAAGAGATCGCCCGATGGTCGCGTCAACAACATCTCAGGTGTAATTGGCAGTGAACCCTGGGGCCCGCGAGCTTTTGAAGGGACGTCGAAGATGGAGGAATCGTGGGAATCGAGGATGGATTCGAGTGTTGGCATCTTAGATCCTTGATCGTAACAGACGGCTTGGCGTTTGACGGCGAGCCTCCAGACTTCGCCTCGATGAACGCCGGCAGAAGAAGATGGCTCGCGTCCGCCAATTGGACCTGTGGGCCCGTCAAGTCGCGGAATTATAATGATCAAATGAGATCCCTGCTCGGCGTCGCCGCCGAGACCGCCGTCCGGTACCTGGAAGGGTTGAAGGAGCGGGAAGTCTGGCCTCGCGAGCAGGCGCTTACCGCGCTTGCCGCCTTCGACGAACCACTCCCGCTCCATCCTTGTTCCCCGACGACCGTCCTCGAAATGCTTGATCGCATCGGATCCCCGGCCGCGAACGGCACCGCCGGTCCGCGATTCTTCGGCTTTGTAATCGGCGGCGCGCTTCCTGCCGCACTGGCCGCAAGTTGGTTGTCAAGCGCGTGGGACCAGAACGCGGGTCTTTTCGCAGGCAGTCCGGTTGGAACGGTGCTGGAAGAAGTCAGCCTAGGTTGGCTCCTCGACGTTCTCCAACTTCCGTCCGGTTGCGCCGGCTCCTTCGTTTCGGGCGCGACGGTGGCGAACTTCACCTCGCTCGCGGCCGCCCGTCGCGCCGTTCTTGAGAAAGCGGGTTGGGACGTGGAGGCGCGCGGCTTGATCGGGGCTCCTCCCATCACCGTCGTCGTGAGCGAAGAGGTTCACCCTTCGGTGCTCAAGGCGCTTGGCATGCTGGGGTTGGGGCGCGACACCCCGATTCGCGTCCCCGTGGATGAACAGGGGCGCATGCGGCCGGACGCGATCCCGAAGCTGAACGGACCGGCCATTGTCTGCGCGCAGGCCGGTAACGTCAACACCGGGGCTTTCGATCCTGTTCGGGAGATTTGTTCGCTCACGCACGATGCGGGAGCCTGGGTCCACGTCGATGGAGCGTTCGGTCTTTGGGCAGCTGCGACGCCGAAGTTCGCCCACTTTGCGCATGGCGTCGGCGATGCTGACTCCTGGGCGACCGACGCCCACAAGTGGCTAAACGTTCCCTACGACAGCGGTCTTGCATTCGTCCGGACCGCGGCGGATCTAAAGAACGCAATGACGATCACAGCCGCCTACCTGCCGCAAGGGGGCCATCGCGAGCCTAGCCAATATACGCCGGAGCTCTCTCGGCGGGCGCGTGGCATCGAGGTATGGGCGGCGCTGCGATCGCTCGGCCGGGCGGGACTGGCCGAGTTGATCGAACGAAACTGCCGTCAGGCTTCGCGTTTCGCCGAAGGACTGCGCGAGGCCGGGTTCGAAATTCTGAACGACGTGGTTCTCAACCAGGTGCTGGTCAGCTTCGGAGACGCGGCAGACACGCGCCGGACAATCGCGCGTCTTCAGGAGGACGGTACCTGCTGGTGCGGCGAAACCGTTTGGCAAGGCCGAGTCGCCATGCGGATCAGCGTGTCATCGTGGGCAACCACGGACGAGGACGTGGAGCGCAGCCTGAGCGCCATGCTACGCGCGGCCGGCTAATAAACGTCGCGGATCCCTCGCGAATCTCCGCTCTCCTTGTACGTCCGTTAGCCGCTGGTTACCGTGGTCGTCAATTGGCAGTCGTTAAGCCTTCGTGCCGTCCATGCGCCGGACCAGGTCGCTGACGCAAACCAGAAACATCGGCTGCTTCGCACGTTTGAGGATGTTGATGATGCTGTCGCGTTCGCCTTCGAGGTGAGCGGCCTTACCATCGGTCAGCAGATGCAATTCCGTTTCTCCGTTGAACACGCCCGCAAGGCGCTTGCTCATTTCCCTGTCCAGGAAACGCAGTATGCGCCGGATCTTCTGCAGCGGCATGCCTTTGCGGCGCAACTCCGCTATTACGGCTATTTCGACGACTTCGTGAGCAACATAGAGGCGCTTATGCCCATCCTGGTTTGGAGAAACGACTTTCTTTTCATCCCACCATTGGAGTTGACGGAGAGTGATCCCCGAGATCCGGGCGACGTCGTTGCTGCCGAACACGGCTTCGGCCGTTGCTGGATCAGGGCGGGACGTTTTTGTTTTGAACATTTTAACGCTCAGCTGTTTGATGAGACCTTCCTTCAGATTGTGCATCGGAGTTCGAGCCTGTGTCAAGCGCTTGTCTGGCCGGTCAGGTCGCACACCCGTTTGGCCGTGTTGTTGTCGTGGAGAGCGCCCTTTGAGACGCGACTACTCATACTCAATTTAGAGACTTGCTGACTCGCATTCGCGCTCTCACCACCAGGCATCTCGCCATTGCGGACAGGCGTCTTGAGTATCAGTGTGTGCGCCGTTCCGGGCGGGATCTCGTTGCGCATTGTCATCCGATGTTCTTCCCTGCATTGTCAGACTGCGGCGCGGAGGTCAAGTTGGCGGGCGAGTCACGAAATCACAACAAATCCGCCGTCTCCACGACGCTCGCGTATTCTCCGTGCAGGTTCGCGAGCGAGTGCGCGTGGACATCTTCGGCGCGATGCAATGTCCCGTCGAGAGCGTTGCGGTCGAACGTGAATGCGGCGTCGGAAACCAGATACGTGTCGAAGCCAAGGTCTCCCGCAATGCGGACCGTAGCCTCAACCGAATTGTTTGTGATTACCCCCGCTACCACCAACGCCGGGTGGCCGCCTTCCCGCAAGATCCGTTCGAGGTTCGTGCCGGCGAACGCGCCGCAGGCGTGCTTGGTTACGACGAGCTCACGCGGAAGCGGGATCGCGCACTCCTTGAAATCGCACCCGGGCTGACCAGGGCGGTAGGTCGAGTTCGGTACGCGCGAATAATGCCGCACGTGAATGACGGTCCCTCCGGCCTCACGCCACGCCGCGAGGAGGCGCGAAATATTCGCCTCCGCCTGCGGATTGTTCCGCCGTCCCCAACTTGGATGATCGATCGCCTTCTGGACGTCAATCACGATGAGTGCGGCTTTCGTGGTCCTCTGCCTGAGTTCGCTCTCCACTAACGCGTCCCTTCGATCCGTGCTTACCTGCGAGCGACTGCACCGGGAGCCCGTTTCGCAGGCTCGCGGGCAGCCGTCAGGACCTCCGGAGTGCAGTGGGCGCGATGCGCTTTTCATCGGTCGCCAGGTTTTGCCTCCGTTTGGAAGGCACTTGGAAGGGTTTGCGATTCTTCCCTTCGCCACCCCGCATGGCTGTTCCTGTATACTGCTCCGAATGATCGCTCCCGACCGCGTCTCGCGGATCGTCGCTGGATTTGAAGACACTTCGGACGGAGAGGCGGCGAAGAGCCGCGAGTTGGTCCTCATGTTGCTCAGCTTGACGTCCGCGCCTTTTTCGAGGAGCCAGTTCACGCCCGGACACATCACCTGTACTGGGCTCGTGACGGGTCCGTGCGGCGGCAAGCTGCTCCTGGTGCATCACCGCCGACTCGACCGTTGGCTGCTGCCGGGCGGCCACGTGGAAGCGGATGATCTCAGTAACCCGGACGGTGAGATTGCGGACGCGGCGCGCCGCGAAGTGCTGGAAGAAACAGGCGCGCTTCTGCAAAATGCGGCTGACCCGGTGCTTGCCGGCATCGACGTGCATGGAATCCCCGGCAATGCGCTTGAGCCGTACCACCTGCATCACGATCTTGTGTTCCATTTCCGGGCCGAATCAGGCGCAGTGCGAGTCTCGCCTGAATCGCGCGCGGTTGTCTGGTGCTCGCCCGAAGAGTTCGATCGATACGGCTTGCCAGGTAGCGCGCGCCGCTGTTGGGCGCGGATGAAGGGAACTTTTCTCGACCCGCCGCCCGCACGGTTTTGATTTGCAGGGTTTCGTGACAGGCCCCTGGCGGTGCGGATGTGAGGCAACCCAAGTCGATGTCTCCACCGCGAGTCCGTACCCAGCCGTTTGCTACCTTATCTTCGGCACGGATCTAACGCGCCAAAGCGCCGGTCTGAGTATAGCCAAGGGCCTCGCCCTCCTCGCCCTTGAAATCCCAGGGAGGGGGATTGGCTTAACAGAGGCTTAACAACGTTACGTCAACGTTAAGCCGCGTAATCGTTTGAGCGAAATCTGAGAGATGAATTCTCAAAATTGGCGACGCTGGAAAATAGGTGTCGTGCAGCCACTTGGGGCGGGAGATGCTTCAGTTCTGCCTGTGGTCATTCCGGTCTTTGAGCAGATAACTTGCTCCGGGCGCCTCGATGCCTGCCAACAGGCCCCTTCCGCGAAGTCGAGCGAAATACCGTCCCTCACTCGGCGCGGCACTGAACATCTCCATCCAGCACCGGACATCCAAAGGCGTCGGCTTCTTCGCGGTCGGTCGCATCTTGGCCACCTCCACTTTCAAGGCAATACCCACGCGCCGTCACCGCCCGCAACCGGTCCGCTGCCTCGTCAACTGCTGGCGTCACTGGTCGCACACTGTAGATCCCGCCATCCCACTCTGGTTCAAACGATACGGACACAAGCCTCCATGCCGGTTCTCGTTTGCCGGTGCCGCATTGCGCTGACAGCGTTCCCTTCCGTGTTTTCCACCACCGCGCGTCTTTCCCGCCCGTGCCGGGTGAGTTCGACTGGATTGAGGTATTCTTTCAGCGGACGTCTCACCAGCAGGGCGGATTTGATGCGAGGGCCGCGCCGCGGACCCCTTCTGGCGCAGTTATGGCCCGACTCATTCGTCTGCCGTACGCGTGTGGTCCTCTTTATCGCCTGCCCAAAAAGCGCAGCCGCACATTCACCGCGCGCAGTTGGCCGCGTCCGTAAACGAGGTACGAAGACGAATCAATGTTGTTGTTTACAACGTTTGGATTGCCGCTGTTCGTCAAATTGTTGATCCCGAATCGCCACGCCCATGTAGTCTGCATGACGCGAAACCTGCGCTCGAAATGCAGATTCACGTTGAAATATGACGGAAAGCGGACCTGATTTGGACGGCCCACGAGCGAGCCTTCCTCGTTCACCACTGTGAACGGAAATCCGGTGCGGTACTCCGCGAGGTACGCAACCTCCGTGTTTCGAAATAACCGGATCGTCTTGGGAAGCGGAGCCCATCCCCACGTCAGGAAGCGGTTTGGCGCATCCCAGGAATAGGGACCCGGAGTCTGTGCGGCGAAAATCGGATCTTCGAGCGAGTAGTCCACCGCCGCGTTAGAACGCGCGCTCGAACGGGTATATCCGCCCACCCATTGAAATCGGCCCCCGAAGGTGCGCCTTGCGGTCAGCTCTATCGCGTCGTATCGATCGTTGCGAGTGTTCTCAAGCCGGTACTCAATCGCAGCCGGAGGCGCGAACTGAAACTCGGATATTCCCGTAAATTCCGTGAACGTGAAACCGCGCCTTCCCTTTCTGGTTCCGTACCCGGCCTTCCCGTAGAAGTCCAGGGGCAGTTTACGCTCCACGCTGAAACTCACTGCCTGATACCGCGGCAGCCGCAGCGATTGCTCATCGGCGCCGAACATCGTTGCGACAGGGCCGCGCCGCACCGAACCATCGCGCCCGTAGAAGGTCGAAAGGCTCAACTGGTCCTGATGCTGCGTGATCGGTCCTAAGCTGATCGCATCGTAGTAAACGCCGTATCCGGCGGCGAACTTCGTGTCCTTCAGGCTGCGCGGCGCCCAGGCGCCTGAAAGCCGCGGCGAGTAGAGAAACGTCCGCGTGACCTGGTTCCAGTCTGAGCGAATGCCTGCCTCGATCAGAAGCGCGGACGCCGGCGTCCAGCGGTCCTGCAGAAACAGTGACGGTTCGAAATTCGTCTTGGCGCGCTGGCCCGAGCCCAGGAAAGTGACGCGGCGGGCCACGCTCTCGTCGTTGCGGCGCACACTGTATCCGTGGCGGTCCGCTACCTGATGGAAGGCGGAACGCTGGACGTCCGCGCCAAAGCGCAGCTCGTGTCCTCCGTGCCAGACAATCGACGGGAGCGTCGCACTGGCCGTCCACTGCTGTCGTTCGGAATGGCGTGTCAGATCGACGAAGTAATTTCCGCGACGGCCCGACGGCAGGAATTCGAAGGGGATGGCGCCCTGCGGACTTTCGCGCGTGACAGAGCGGCTGTCGGCGAAACCGAATTCGAGGAGCGCTCGCCGCAGATAGACCTGGTCCCTGAGCGTCGTCATGACCAGATTTTGCCTTCGGTCGAGCGTCGTTTCGACGGGGCTGAGAAAGGAAAGGCCGTTCCGGTTGGCGTCCACATAGTTCACAAGGAGGCTCGCGGTCAAAATGTTCGAAGGTTTCACGTTCACCTGAAAACGGGTGAGATTGCTCGTCGTTAGGCTGCGGCTCGTATTCTCTCCGCGGGGCAGGCCGTGGATGCTATCGACGTCGAAGAAAGCGTCGAAGCCGTTGTGAAACCACGCGCGGCCCTTCGCAATGGGGCCCGAGACGCCGAGACGCGGCGTCCACTTGTTGATGTGGAGGCGGGATTGGGTGCTGATGCCGGGGATGAAGTTGGTCCCTGAGAAACGCCAGCGGTCGTCGCCCATGCTGGTCTTGATGTCGAGCGATCCGGCGCTGCCGCGTCCCTTGTCGGCCGAGTAGCGGCGAGTCTCAAGGTCGAGTGAGCGCACCGTGTCCACGTTGAGGCGGGCCTCAAATCGTCCGGTTACAGGGTCGCTGAGATTAAAACCGTCAAGGGTCACATTCGTTTGATGGGTCGCTCCGCCGTTGACGTGGAGGCGGCCGGCGGTATCTTGGACGACGCCCTGAAATAGAGGAAGGGCGTTGCGAAGATCTTGCGACGCGGGGTATGGCGCCTGCATGATCTCGACATTGCTCAGTTGCTTCTTGTCGGACGTCTCGGCCGGATCGATCACAGGCGGCGAGTACCGCACCTCCACTGACTCAGCAAGTTCGCGAACGCGAGCAAGCGTGATCGAGATCTGGTTCTGGGATGCGGCGAACGAAACCCGCCGGTTGGCGATGGCGAAAAACCCCGAACACTCAACGCGCAGGGTGTAATCGCCTTCACGATTCAGGGTAGTGGAGAACTGACCCGTCGCGCCTGTTGTGGCTGTCGTGCCGGAAGAGCCGTCGTGGAATTCAACGCGGGCGTTCGGAACTGAGACGCCATTCTCATCCGCCACGCGGCCCGCGACGGTGATATCGGCTCGGGCCGTGACCGCCGCTGCGAGCAGAAAAATTATTCGCCGGAAGGCAATATTCACCCAGACCGCCTGCTATCTTAATAACATATGCGGAGACGGGGCCGCACGGGGAGATCGAGGAAACGGTATGGATGTCGAAGTCTTATTGACGGAAAGCGAGATTGCGCAGGAGTTCGCCGAGGCCATTGAGGCTCGCGATCTGCCGGAGAAGTTTTTCTACTGGTCGGCGCTTTCCGCGCATGCCTGGACGGCGGTGTCGAAGAGTCCGCTTTATCAGGGTCTTGTGCGTTCCTGGGCTGGTTTGGCATCGAATCCGGAAGTGATTGCTCAGTTCAAGTCGCCTGTGTCGGTGATTAGTCTGGGAGCCGGTGACGGTTCGCGGGATCGGCTCTTGATGGAGGCTTTGCGGGCGGCGAGAAGAGCCGTAAAGTATTTTCCCGTGGATGCGAGTCAGACTCTGATCGAGGCGGCCTGTTCGGCGGCGGAAGAGGCGGATATCGAAGTTCAGGGCATCAAGGCCGACATCTCGAGTCCCGTTCACCTCCTGCTCGCGTCGGACGCGGCCGAATCACCGAAGGTCTTTCTGATGTCGGGAAATACGCTCGGAGCGTTTGACCCGCTGGATCAAATAAAGCAGGTAGCGCAGGCGCTGCACAGCGGCGACCGCCTCATTGTCGACGGCGAACTGTTGTGCGAGGATACCGTCGCCGCGCACGACGCGATCGAGAACAAGGCGTTCGCCTTCGCGCCGCTAGTGGGCGTTGGAATTACCGGGGAAGACGGCGTGCTGCGTTTCGAGCAGAAGCGGGACGAGCGCCACGAAGGTCTGCACCTGATCACGCGGAACTTCAAGACCGAACGTGACGTGCGGATTACCACTCTCTCGAATGAAATCGAGATTCCGCGCGGCGAGCGGGTATCCCTGAACTTTAATTACCTGTACACTCGGGAAGCCTTCCGGTGGCTGCTTACCGAACACGGCGCCCTCAAGATACAGACCGAGTTTCCGAGTCCCGACGGCAGGTTTGTTACCGTTGTTTGTGTGAAGTAAGCCGGGACGCGCGGCTAGATCGCCTTCTTGGCTTGCCGCGCCTGATAAAGATGGCGCCGTTCGTGCGCGGCGACGAGTCCGAAGCGCTGCGTGAGGTCGAGCTTAAGAACCGGCACGGGCGACGCGACTTTGATCCGTGGCGTGTCAAGCCCATTGGCTTTCGACAGGGCTTCAATGAGCTGGTCCTGGATGCCAAGCAACTGGGGCGTCAGACTCCCAACCTTGTGATCCGAGTCGGGCGCGAGGTTCTTCGGAGCTTTCAGCCGTATCTTGGCGGGAGGCTCGACCGAACCGACGAACCAGTTTCCGAATCCTCCATGCCGGAACGGGCCCTTGCTCAGCAGACCTTCCGCGCGCCCCCTGTCGATGCCGCCCGAGATGGTTGCGAGATCCCGCTCGCCCGAGAGAACCAGATGATGGAAACATTCCGAAACGGACCAGCGTCCGGGGGCCGGTCTCAGGTTAAACTGCTGGTCGTCCATCCCGGAGGTCAACTCCTCCGCGTCCTTCCGGATTGCTTCAAACTGGCGGCGTAAGTCCTCGAGTTCGGGAGTGAGCGGTGCGCTCGAGCTAGATGGCGATGACATGGGAGCCTCCTGGGCTTGTAAGATCCATTCAGTTTCGACCCAAATGAAGCGCGGTGTCAAGGGTCCGCATCGAAGAGATCGAAAAGCTCATCCCCCACTCATAGAGGAAGCAACTCCTTGTCTCCGGCACTCCAGGAACCTACCCGCGCGCTCGCAGCTTGTCCAGAAAATAAAACAACGAAACGCCCACGGCGGCGTTCAGTACGCCCGTGAGCATCATACGGCTAACCTCGAGAGCGAGTTCCTGCCCGAGTAGTGCTCGCGCCAACACCCAGTAGAAAAACTGGTGAAATAAGAAGAAAAAAAAGCACAGCGCGAAGCGGACAAACGTGTGATCCACATCGAAGCGCAAACCGACCGCGGCGGCGAAATACCCGACAAGAGTCTTCACGATTCCGAGCATCCCCAGCGGATTCTTTGAAAGCGAGTCCTGCGCCAGGCCGACCAACGCTCCGATCGCAATGCCGCCCATCGGACTTCGCCTCATGAGTGAAAAATAAACGGTTACCAGCAGCGGCAGTTCCAGAAACGTCAGGAACTCGAAGAAGAGCGGAATGTAGATCTGAAATAGAATCGCGCACAGCGGCACGACGAGCAGGATCCAGTGCCTGAAACGGGCCGTCTGGCCTTCGCGATCGCTGCCAATCAGAAGTCTGTCTTCCGAATAGTTCACTGTGGCTTACTGGGTGTTGGTCCAGGCACGGGTTCACCAACTGCGGACTGAGACCTGCTCACCGCATTCGAGGCCGGCCCCAGTGCCGCCGCACCCGCCGGGGGCTGTTGCTTGTTCGGCGGCGCTGGTTCGGGCACGCCGGGTGATCCCTTCGGCTGCTCCGTCTTCGGGTTGAAATCCACCACCTTGCTTCCTGGAGGATTTTCTCCGAACTTTTGATTCTGGGCCTCTCCCAGGGCCCTGTAACGCTCACGCATCCGGTCCGCCTCAGTGCCCGCATCGACGGGGAGCGCGGGGGCCTGGGCCGCATCCGGCGGTGCCTGCGGCATCAGGAATATCTGCGCGCTCGTTGCTCCCGTTTCGGGAATGGCTTCGTGCATCCCCTCGAGCACCACCAGAACTTCCTCCAGCCCGTTCCGCATTCCAGCGGGTTCGATCACGATCTCCGCGAACTGGTTTCCCGGCCGCACCACCTTGGCGATACCGACAGGCAAACCCTTCGGAAACACGCGGTCGTCACCCGAGGTGAAAAACGCCTCGCCGGCGTCCACTTTCTGTTCGTTCTGCACATATTCCACGTGGCACGAGTTGTGCCCGTTGCCCTTCAGGATTCCATGAACCCGGTTCTTTTGCGAAAGGACACCGGCGGCAAAACCCGCGTCGGTAACAAGCAGAACCTGCGAGGCCGTCGGAAACGCGGCGATAACCTTACCCACGATCCCGTCCGGCGTTATCACTGCCATCCCCTTCTCAACCTTTGCCAGGGACCCGCGATCGATGAGCACAAGCTTTGAGTTCGTTCCGCCGGCCGCCCCGATCACCCGCGCCGCCACCATCTTCGAAGGAGACCGGTGCTGGAAAGCAGCCAGTGCCCGAACGCGATCCGCCGTCGCCAGCTCGTTTCGCAGAAACTGGTTTTCGAGCTTCAGCTTGTCGAGGTCCACCCGAATCCGCTCGTTCTCCGAGCGCATATCGCGCAGAGAAAAATAATTCTGGCCGAACCGCAACGTTCCGCTGCGCAGACTCTCGATCCCCTTCGCGAGCGGAGTCACGGCCGTCATGGTCCACGTGCGGATGAGCCGCACGTCCTGATTGCCCTTCACCTGATACCCGAGCAGCACGAGTTGCGCGAGAATCGCCACCAGCAGTGCCGAGATGTTCCGGTAGCGGTTGATCAGATGGTCCATTTAGTCGATAGAAATTTTCCTCAGCAGCTTGAAGTCGCTCAGCATTCTGCCGGTTCCTAGCACGACTGAGGCGAGAGGATCGTCCGCGATCGAGACGGGCAATCCGGTCTCTTCGCGAATGCGTTTGTCGAGATTCTTCAGCATCGCTCCGCCTCCGGTGAGCACGATGCCGCGATCGCTGATGTCGGCGCTGAGTTCCGGCGGCGTGCGCTCAAGCGCAACTCGGATCGCGTTGATGATCGTGGCGACGCACTCGGAAAGCGCCTCGCGAATCTCGTTGTCGTCGATCGTGATCGTCTTCGGTATGCCCTCTATCAGATTACGTCCCTTGATCTCCCAGGTTAGGGGCTTATCAAGCGGGTAGGCACTGCCGATCTCGATCTTGATCATCTCCGCCGTGCGCTCCCCGATCAACAGGTTGTACTTGCGCTTCAAGTACTGCATGATGGCATCGTCCATCTCGTTTCCAGCCACGCGAACCGAGCGTGAATAGACGATTCCCGAAAGCGAGATCACCGCTACGTCGGTAGTGCCGCCGCCGATGTCGACCACCATATTTCCGGCCGGCTCGGTGATGGGGAGTCCGGCGCCGATCGCGGCGACCATCGCCTGCTCCACCAGATGCACTTCGCTAGCTTTTGCGCGGTAAGCCGAGTCCATGACGGCGCGCTTTTCCACTTGTGTAATTTCGCTCGGCACGCCGATCACGATGCGCGGATGGACCAGCAGCTTGCGATTGTGCGCCTTCTTGATGAAGTAGTTGAGCATCTTCTCCGTGACTTTGAAATCGGCAATCACGCCATCTTTCATGGGTTTGATGGCGACGATATTGCCCGGAGTGCGGCCCAGCATTTCCTTGGCTTCTTTGCCTACGGCCTCCACGGCGCCGGTGTTCTTGTTTAGCGCCACGATGGAAGGCTCGTTGACAGCAATGCCCTTGCCTTTGGCGAATACGAGCGTATTGGCGGTGCCCAGATCGATCGCGAGATCGGAGGAAAACAGACTAAAGAGAGAGCGGAGATTCATTCAAGTTGCCGGCGTAAGGATCCTTCTGATCGTAACACGAAGTGGGCGCTCAACTTCAAGAATCCATGCGATTTTTGGGCGATCCGCGCCGCGTTCCGGTTTGATCTGATCGTGCCGCGGCGCTTTCTTCGGGGCCACGGCGCGCTACGGCCCGCTGGACTCGGTGGCTTGACACCCTGGCAAAAGCGGATCGACCACGCAAAAGCTGGCGAAGGGGTTCGAACTGGACGACATGCTGCGGAACGTGGCAGCGCGTGAGGCGCGGGAATCCAAGCGCTTTGCCGCGTTTTGCGTCCTGAATCTTCTGGTCCGCCTCCTGCGAAAAAAAGGCCCGCTCCACGATGGGACCGGGCCTTAAGGGAAGAACTGTGGACTACTGGTTACGGCCGCCGCGGCCCCCGCCGCCGCTTCGCTCACCCCCGCCCCCGCCGTCGCCTCGGCCCCCGCCGCCGTCGCCGCGGGAAACGTGCCCGCCACCCTCGTCTCCGCGATTGCCGCCGCTATCGCCACGGGGCGCCGAAGGTTCGGCCCGCGACACCCGTCCCCCACCGCCATCGCCGCGGGAGGGTGGCGTGCCTCCACCCCACCGCTCCGCGCGGGGGACCTCCTGCCGCCGCTCCATCCGGGGCTGCTCGAATCTCGGCTCAAACCTCGGCTGCTCCGTCCGCTGCCGCTCGACCCGTTCCCGCACAATCGGCGGGTTCACGCGGATGTTTTCGGAATCCCTGCCCCGCTCCGTTCGCGAAACGCCCTCCGCCGCTCGGCCGCCGTCATACTGTCCCCTGCCGGTACCTTCGCTGCGAGAGACTCGGCCTTGATCGGATTCCGTCCGTGCCCGGGTGCCCGGGTCTCCAAACCGCCGGAAACCGTTATCGGACTGTGGTGCTTGCGCCCGGTTCTCGCCGGAGGCAGGGTCGCCGAATCGCCGCCACCCGGACCTTGCGCCGCCGCTCGATTCGGTCCGGTTCAGCCTCTCGTCCTGACGGGCCTCCTGGCGCGACTGCGCCTCGCCCCGCGGGGCTTGTGCCCGATTCTCGCCGGACGCAGGGTCGCCGAATCGCCGCCACCCGGACCCTGCACCGCCGGTCGATTCGGTCCGGTTCAGCTTCTCGCCCTGACGGGCCTCCTGGCGCGACTGCGCCTCGCCCCGTGGCGCTTCTCCCTCGCGCCGCCAACCCGTACCGCCACTGCTGACGGTTTCCGGCTCAAACCGGTTCGTACGTTCCGTGCGAGCCACCCGGTCGAGGCTTCGCTGCTGCTCGGAAAACGGCACCCTCTCCACGGATCTTGGTTGCTGACGGCTGTAGAAGCGGCCGCTATCGGTATTGCGCGCGATCCGTTCCTGTCGTACGACGCGGTCGGAAACCCTTAAACTCTCATCGCCAGGAGCAACAGGTATCTGGCCGCGAACGTGGCCGGTCCGCCGCAAGTCATCCGGGTTCGAGACGCTCGTTCCTGCCCGGCCTCGAGTGAAGCCGTCGACGTCAACGCCGGTAACCGAATTTCTTACGCGTGCGTTCCTGTAGACGTTCGTAATGTTAACGTTGTTTGTTATGTTTATGCTCCTATCTACATAACCAGAATTGCGATAACCACCGTACTGGCGTCTTCCATACCAGGGATAGTACCGCTCATACGGCGCCAGTGGAACCCATCCCACGTTGCCGAAACCGAACCCGACACTCAGTCCACCGCCGCGTCCTCCCCATCCGAAGAACCCTACAAGGGCGGGTCTCCAGTAGTGCCTGCCCCGGCCGCCCGGATACCAGCACCACCCATACCCTGCCTGCTGGAACCAACTGCCGTAGTGGTAGGGTGCCCAACCCCACGGGTCGTAGCTTACCCAACTCCAGCCGTAGTAATCGATCCATGTCCATCGGCCCTGCCGGTATGGTGCCCAACCTGCCGTCACTGTTGGCGCCCAGACATAACCATAGGGTGCGACGTTGACCCATCGGCCGTTAGAATCGAGCTCGTCCGCGCCATACACGTCCTGCGGAACATAGCGATAGCTCGCTGAACGTTCCAGTTCGCGGTCGCGCCGCTCGCTCCAGCGGTCGAAGTCGTCCATCGGGTCGGCTCGCGCGATCTGGAACTCCGCGCCGTCCGCGGCCGGGCGAACCAGCATCTTTTTGCCGGAGGTGAGGCGCTCGGAGCCACGCGGCGTGAATACTTCGACTTCACCCGAGCGCGCCGTGACTTCGACTTCGCTCTCGCTTAGCACGTTGATCCTGTAAGCGCCCTTTTTCACGGGCCTTACGGCGATTGCATGTGTGCTGACTTCAGATTCGGAATTCGAATCGCGCAACACCCTGTAATTCGCCGTTCCTCGCGCCAACTGCATCAGGTAGCGGCGGTCGGCTAACTCAGTCAGGCGCAGTTCGCTGTCCGGCCCCAGTCGCACCATGTGGGAATAGTCCAACTGGACCTCGGCTCTGGAATCGGCTCCTGTTGTTACGCTGTCCGTGGCCACCAGTGGCGTGTTGACGGCTGCGGCGATTACCTCGCCGGAATCCCCGCGTTTCACCGCTACATCCCCAAAAATCAGGCTGATGCGGGCCACGCCACGGTTCGGGTCGTCGATTTCTTCCGCGAATCCGGAGCCTGCCAACATCAGCGTTGCCCTCGAAAGCAGGAGAAGTCTGTGTCGCATAGCACCTTTGGTGCTGCAGTTTGAGGTCCGCACCTAAGTGGTTGATTAATTTAGCAATACGAGAGTCCTGGGGTGGCTGAAAACAACCAGCGTGCACGCTTTCGTGCACTCGGCCCGTTTTCGCGATAAGCTCAACCTATGGCCTTCGACGAATTGCTCGAACGGATGCGGAACGAGTGGGACGCCCGTGCGCGCGAAAACGGAAAGTATTACATCGCGAATTGCCGCGAGGATTGGTCGGAAGAGGATTTCTATCGCTCCGGCGAACAGACGTTGGCGCAGGAGATCCTCACCGACATGTACAACGTCTGCCAGGGAAAGACCCCTGGAGAGATGTGCGTTCTCGAAATCGGCTGCGGGGCCGGGAGGGTGACGCGAGCCCTGGCGGAAGTTTTTGGCGAAGTTCATGCCGTGGATGTAAGCGGGGAGATGGTGTTGCAGGCGCGCAGGGGACTGGAGGCTCGCCCGAATGCCTATGTCTACCAGAACAGCGGAGCGGATTTGTCCGTGCTCGGGGATCGCCAGTTCGACTTCGCATTCTCAACCTGTGTTTTTCACCACATAGGCAGCTTGGCAGTGATCGAAACGTATGTTCGGGAAGTCCACCGGCTGTTGCGGCCAGGAAGTCTCTTCAAGTTCGAGGTCCAGGGATTCCTTGGAATGGCGGCGGACAAGGAAGGCACTTGGTTCGGGCTTCCGTTTTCAGATGAAGACGCCGTCGCGATGGCGGAGCGATGCGGGTTTGAGGCTCGCTACCGAGTTGGAGCCGGAGAAGAAAGATTCTGGCTTTGGTACTTCAAAAAATAGCCGCAAATTATTAATCCTATTACTGTTAACAGAACTCCAGCATAGACGGATAAGGGCCGGAACCGGAACTCGACGGTGTGCCGGCCGGTCGGCGTGACAACACCCTTGAGCGCCCCGTAGGCTTCGAGTAGCGGTGCCCGAACGCCGTCCACTTCCACCTGCCACCCAGGGAAGTTCACGTCCGCCAGCACAACCAGACCTGCGCAAGCCAAGTCCACCGAGAGCCTCGCCCTATCGGGGCTTGAGGAGTCTATCCGCACTTGATCGGTCCCTGCACAGGTTTTCAAAGGCGGTGCCGGGCCAAGCATTATCGCCTTTCGGGAGAGGTCGGTACCGGGGTCCTGAATCAGACGCCGCAGGTCCGTTTCAGACTTGACCCCGATTGCCTCGTGAACCGCCCAGGCGCGGGGCATCGGGTCGGGATTCCGCCAGACCTTAATGCCCGATTCGCCCGCGAAGGCTTCCGGCCAGTTCGGGAAGTCCGGTCTCTTGCCGACCGAATGAGTTACGGCGAGTAGCCTCTGCGACCGTTCCGTGTGCAACTCAAGCCGGTAAATATTGTCGCTGACTCCGGCCATATAGCCTTGGAGCATGTCGATGCCGTGCCAGTCGCCGAAATTCATGGGAATGTCCGTATCGTTGACGGCAACCCGGACAGGACCTCTTTGCGAACGGATAAAGCCCACGATATCAGCTTCCTGTGACAACTTTCTGATGAATAAGTTCTTGTCCTTCTGATAGCGGTTCGGAAAGTTTTGGAGGCCCGCAAGCTCGATAAGCACCAGAGCCGCGACCGAGCCCACCAACGCCCGGCGGGTGAGGGCGTCCCGCTTCACCACGAGGAGCGCGAACACGGCGCCCAGAATTGCCGAGAGGACGAGCGCTTCATCGGGCGCATTCCGGAACGCGATGACGGTCAACGTGACAGCGCCAGCAATCGCGGCGAGCGTGATCGCGATGCGGCGCACCCAGACGGAGCCTTCAAAGACCGCGTCTACTCCATAAGTAGCGAGAACCGCCACCGCGAATCCCGTAACATGGATGGCACGCACCGGGATGCGGGCCTTCCCAAGAAGCGGCAAGATCGCGTATAGCACCCCGTGAAAGGGGGTTGCGGCACCAAGGGCGTAGACGGTCGCTCCGGCCCCCACGAGCGTGAGCCAACGCACGTAGCGGTTGTCCCATGAGGCGGCGACACCGAGCGCAGCCAATGCCACCGCGATCATCCCGAGAAACGGACTGGAGTCGGCCGCGTTGACACCACGCACAAACAGGCCAAGAATGCCGTGCACCGGCATCGAATAGACCCCGTGGGCGACATACGGGATCGTATCGTTCCAACCGATAGGATGGTCCAGACCGACCCAGCGATGCGAAAGCCGTCCAAATTCATATGTGGGAATGGTTTGCACCGCGGATATGAGAAACATCACGAGAAAAAACAATGCCGCGGGACGGATCAGTTTGCGGTCTCTCCAGACATGAAACAGCCATGTCGCCCCGGCCAGGTAGGAGACCATCATGGGGATTTCGTGGTGCCCGCAGAGCCACGCAATTCCGAGGAACAGCCCCCCAAAGGCCGCGCTCCTTTCGGGTGTCTGCCCCCTCGCGGCCCTGAACAGGAACAGGAAAATGAGTGGTGTCCAGATGGCGCCGTTCACGACGTCAAGCCACGCCACCGACCCGATGAAGCCGCCAAAAGCGAAGACACAAGCCCCAATGACGCCGGCCGCCTGGCTTCGCCCGAGATCCCTCGCAAAAAGATAGCAAAACAAGGCCGCGAGGAAGTGGATCACAACGAAGTAGCCATTAAGATAGGCTGCTTTCAGATATCCGTCTTTTAGGGGAAAAAGGTATAGCAGGAGGTTCAGAGGGTAAAGCGGACCCGGCTGCGTCTGTCCGATCAGAGGCTGTCCGGCCCAGATGTGAGGATCCCAAAGCGGAAAGCGTCCGGCATGGATCTCTCGCGCCTGAAAGTTGAGGCGCGGCACTTCGATATAGATCATGTCGGGGTGGTCGTACCAGGTATATTGCCGGGTGAGCACAAGTTTCCAGTAGAAGCCGACAGTGAGCAGGAACAGGATGAAAACGGCGCGCTTCAGAAGCTACACCTCCTGTCTTTAAGGCGGAGGGGTGCGGCCGACTTCACAGTAGCACCTTCCATATGATCAGCAAGGCCCCTGCCAGGAACCCGGCAAGTGCCTGATATTCTTGGTTCTTCAGGTAGAGGTGTATGCTGAAGGGCCGGGAATCGCCGGTGCTGGTTATCGGGCGTCCGAAGCCGAGTCGTGGGACCGCCGACGCATAAGCTTCATATCCCGGAAAGAGCGCGCGCAGGTGCTGCTCCTCGAGTTCGATGACGGGAAGATAGACGAACGCGAAAACCGCGGCGTACAGCAGTGTCAAGCCGGGACGCCGGGCAGCGATCGCCAGCCCGAAGGCAACCAGTAACGTACCCAGATAGAGCGGGTTGCGGGTCCACGCGTATGGCCCCGATTGCGCAAGCTCTTTGTTCTTGGAAAGATGCCCGGCCGCCCAGGCCCGGAGCCACAGGCCTCCCGCGGACAACGGCAGGCCGATACCGGCAGTGAGAGCAGTGGGGTCTGAGTAATAGGCAAACGCCGCGACGAGCAGGAATCCGCTCGGGACACGGAGACGCGCGACCGTGTCGGCGTAGCGCTTAGGAAACCAGTAGCGTCCTGTGTTGGCTGTATCGGTCGATGGCATCGAAAACCGCGTCGGGCGATATGGACCTCATGCTCGAGTCGGGAACCGCGCCGCGCTTATAAGAGGTTACCGCATCCGGATCGCGAAGTACGTGAAAAGTGCCGCCATAAGGGCCGTTCCTCGCCGGGTCGGTTGGGCCAAACAGGGCAACGCCCGGCTTCCCGAGCGCGGCGGCGAGGTGCATGGGGCCGCTATCCACTCCCACGACAAACGTCGCGCGCCGTGTGGCGTCGATCAGCCCGTCGATTCCCGAAAGGTGAACGTGCGCCCCCGCGACGGACGCGAGCCCGGCTTCCGAGCCCGGCGGCCCGTTCACAACCAGTGGTAATCGCGAAGCCAGCTTCGCGTAGTTTTCAATTGGCCACTGCTTCGATCCCCACCCCGCGAAGGGGCTGGCCAGGACAAAATCGCCGGAAGGCAGGTTGCCCTCGGGCCGGCCGGGCGGGAGCGGAAAAACGGTGGCCGTCAAGCGTGCCCCGGCCGCCCGGGCAAGTTCCAGGTTGCGGTCGACCACGTGCATTGTTACAGGCGTGACCTTTAGGTTGTACGCGAAAGCTGCGAGGGACTCCCTTGGGTGAGCGAACCCGGCTACGGTGTGTGCGCGCGCGGATGCGCAGACTAGAGCGGACTTGATGAGGCCCTGGAAATCGACCGCGACCCTGAACGGTTCCCTGCGGACGTCGCGCCAGGCGTGCCGGATTCCTCCCAGCGTACGGCGGTCAAACGGCACGATTCGGGCGACTGAAGGATTTCCTTCAAGAAGCGGAAACCAACGCGGCTCGATTACCCAGGTCACCGTGCCGAAGGACGCGACTGCGGGCAGGGAGTGAATAATGTCGCCCATCGCGCCCAGCCTGACGGCGAGAACGCTATCCTGAGTGTCTCCTGTGGACATGGGCAATCAGATTCTGGCGGCTCCCTTCATGCTCCGCTTCGAGCGACACGGCGTCTGTGAGCCACTCGGGCTTTACGCCTGAGGCGAGCAACACGTAGTCTATCACGGCGAGGCCCGCGGCCAACTCGGCTCGGGCGCGGGCGTTGAGAAGCGGCGCGGGCGGATCGACGACAACCGCCATCAGGGGCCGACACTCATCCGGCGTCTCGCCGGAAGCAAGCTGTTGGAGCGTGCGGACCTGGGAAGGGACGAGAACGTCAAAGTATCCGGTCACGAACCGCATCTCCGGGTGATCTGTCCGCAACTCGCCGGCGCGCGCGTCGTCTATGATTTTGCTTCTGGTGTCCAAGGCGCTTCTCTTTCCGACTCCTTCCACAATAACAGCGCGGCGGCTGTGGCGCTATCGACGGTAACGGCAGTCATGCAGCGATGGTCGATGGGGCATTCACGCAGCAGGCAAGGGCTGCATTCCACGTGCCTCCTCAGGACGCGGGCGAAGCCGCCCGTGGGGCCGGTAGTTACGTCGTCGGTTGCTCCGAAGACGGCGAGCGTCGGCACGCCGAGCGCGGAGGCGGTGTGCATCGCTCCCGAGTCGTTGGTCAGAAAGATGCGGCATCGCGCGGCGAGATCCATGAATTCGCGGAGCGACGTTTCGCCGGCATAGTTATGGACCGCGACGCCTGAGGCTCGGACGACTGCACCGACCTGCTCGCAGAGCGCCCGTTCGGAGGCGGAGCCAAACAAAGCGACAGCGGCGCCGTGTTCACGCGCAACGTTGACGGCGGTTTCCGCGAAGCGTTCAGGCAGCCAGCGTTTGGCTGTCCCATATGCCGCGCCCGGGCTGATACCGATGCGCAACTCGCGGTCTGTGCATGGATTCGCGAGACGGACCGGCGGGTTGGCCGGGAGTTCGGGACCGAGCCCCGCGCGGCGGAGGAGTTCCAGATAGTAGAAGCGCTCGTGACGTGGGATTTCCCCGTGTCGCGGGACGGGAACCGGGTCCGTGAGAAGCCATCCGCGTCCATCCCGGGCGTAGCCGACGCGCCGCGGGATATCGGCAAGCCAGACGATTGCGGCGGCTTCAAAGGCGTTTTGAAAGAGAATGGCGCAGTCGAAGCACTCGGCTCGGAGGCTGGCCGCAGCGCGGCGTTTCGCGGCCAAATAGTGGAAACCGCCGGCGGGAGTGTATGGGATAACGCGGTCGACAAAGGACTCGCGGGCGTAAAGGTCGGCCACCCAGGGCCGTGCGAGCACGGAGATTTCGGCGGACGGGAACCGTTCGCGAACCACCCGCAGCGCGGGCAGCGACATGACGGCGTCGCCCAGCCAGTTGGTGGCACGGATGAGAATCTTTTTCAAGGGAATGAAGGTCCATTGTAACCGCAGGGAACATGACGGAGCTGACCGGGTGACGGAAACCCCATTCCAATCGACGGATGGGCCTGAAGTCAGGAGCAAGCGATCCGCCGTCTTAGCTCCAGGCGGCCCCGCGCAGGAAGTCCTGTTGTGTACAATCCACGATAGCGGAAGGGTCGAACGATCTATGTTAATGCGGGGACCGGAGATTTGAAATGAAAGATTGCGAAACGACGCTAATGTCCCATTATGGGAAAGTGCGCCCATCGACACCGGCGCCGCACCCGCTCGATAAAAAGCGAGAAACGACCCTGCCGCTCATCCGGACACTCCGCCGGACCAGGCAAAACTTACCGTTTTGCGGCTAAGATAGGGGGTCGAAGGATGAGCATGGCACATCGGTTACGGTATCTCCTGATTCTCTCACCACTGCTGAGCGTGGAGGGCGTCGCCCAGTTGGGCCCCGGTTTCGTCGATCCCGCGCCCGTCTTGCTGGCCGCCGAAAAGGCGATTGGCGCCAACAACCTGAAATGCGTCACGATTTCCGGGTCCGGCTACTCAGGCAAGGTTGGACAACAAGTCGAATCCAGCTGGAATGTGGATTGGCCGCGCGGCGAAGCGCTGACCGCCTACACCCGCACCATGAACTGGGAAACGCGGACCATGAAAGAGGAGTTCGACCGCCCGCCCGGGTTGAATCCGGCCTCCTGGAAACATGGCTTAGGCTGGAAGGGCGGAACGCCGCTCCAGCGGAACACGCATCAGATTTTCGCGGTAAACGGTAACCATGCCTGGCACATCGATGGAACCGGAAGTAATCCGGTTGCCGCGCGTGCTGACGACGCCGAGCGTTGGCAGCTTGACCTATGGCTGAATCCGCACGGCTTCCTCAAAGCTGCCCGGTTGCCGGGTGCAAATCCGAGAGCGGTGTGGCGCTGGGAGTTGGGTGAGTCCGGTCGCGACGGCCACACCATGACGCCGGAGAAAGTAACCGTCGTCTCCATCACGGTGCTCGGCAAATACAGAGTCGACGCCACCATCAACAAAGAAAACCTGCTGCAACGAATTCATACATGGGTGCCCGATCCCGTTTTGGGTGACATGAATTACGAACATGAATTCACGAACGAGAGCTACATTGACGTGGGCAACGGCGTGAAGTTCCCTTCCGGCTGGCACCATCATGAGGGATGGGACGACAACTTCGGTGCCCTGACCGTTACCGCGGGCCACAACGGTTTCGGCGGAACCTTCAAGAACATCAGGGCAAATGCCTGCGCGGACCCGCTGCCTGTCCCGGAGACAGTCCGTCACGATGCCTTTCCGGTGCGCGTCACCGTACAAAAACTCGCGGACGGTGTTTTTCTGCTCGGTGGCGCTTCGCACAACAGCGTAGCCGTCGAGTTCAAGGATTTCATCGCCGTCGTCGAAGCGCCGATTGACGAACTCCGCAATCTCGCGGTGATCGAGCAGATCGTGAAGCTGATTCCGAACAAGCCCATTCGCTTCCTGGTGAACACTCATCAGCACTTCGACCACATCGGCGGGCTTCGCACCTATATGCACATCGGCGCAACCATCATCACGCACTGGAAGAACCTGAACTTCTATATGCAGGATGTGTTGAACTACGCGCCGCGGACCTTGGCGCCGGACATGCTCTCGTCGTGGCCCCCGACCGAAGTATCGGAAGGCTACCAGTACGAGACGGTGAGGGAAAACTATGTCCTGACCGACGGGGCGCGAAACATGCACATAACTTATGTTCAGCCACTCGCGCACGTCGAGGGGATGCTGATGGCATATCTGCCGAAGGAAAAGATTGCAATCGAAGCCGATCTGTACGATCCCCAACTTCCGGGCGCTGCTTCCGCGCCGACGGCCGCTAACCGGGCTTTCTACAATCACGTGCGGCGGCTGGGTATCGACGTGTCGACGATCGCCCCCATTCACGGCCCCTCGGTGCCGTGGAGTGAATTTGTCAACCTGATGGGGGCCGGGGCCAAATGACATTCTCGAAGCATCATGCCTTATGCGAAACACGCGATGCGTATTCCAAAGGAGTACGCGAAGGAACTCTTACGTGACCGCAAGTTCACACTGGAAAGCCGGGCGCGTTCTGTTTCAAGGCCGTGACGTGTGGTCCCTCACGCCAGGTTTTCCAAGCTGGTCCTCAGGCTCAGCAAAAGTTCCTCGCGGGTAGTGACATCGAATACAAGAAACCGTCGCCGGCGAAACAGGGAGCGCAATGCTCACCCTCGAACTCGATCTGTATGTTGCCCTGAGTTCCGTGCCGCGGCCGGTCAGTAGCTTCAGCCACCTCCGCGAACAAAGCCGGCGATAGCGCCGTTGAGGTCAGACGCCGCGCGTCTCATCCCTCCCGTGCGCTTACAATGAAAGTTACCTATGCAGACTCTATTTGGTTCGGTCGAGCAAGAGCCGAGCCTGCTTGAGCGCCTCAAGAACGGCGTCCAAAAGACGCGCTCAGGCTTCGTGTCCCGGCTCGAAGACGCTCTCGCGGGCCGGAAAGAAATCGACGCGGACCTGCTTGACGATCTTGAGGCGACTCTCATCGGGGCCGATATCGGGGTCGCCACCGTGAGCGAGATCCTGGAACGTATCCGAAAGCGCATCGACCGTAAGCTGACGGGCGACGTGGCCGAGATCCGTGGCCTCATCCGCGAGCATTTGCTCGAAATCCTCCAGGCCTCCGACCGCCCGCCGGCACTTGTAGACGAACCGCCCGCGGTCGTCATGGTGATCGGAGTCAATGGGGCGGGGAAGACAACCACGATCGGGAAACTCGCCCGGCGCTATCAACACGAAGGGAGAACGGTCTTACTATGCGCGGCGGACACTTTTCGCGCCGCCGCCATCGAGCAGCTTGAGGTATGGGGGGAACGCACGAAGACCGAAGTAATCAGCCAAAGCCCCGGTTCCGATCCGAGTGCCGTGCTCTTCAACGCCGTGCATGCGGCTCGCGCGCGCAAAGTGGACTACGTCATCATAGACACCGCCGGCCGTCTTCAGACCAAGACGAATCTGATGGCGGAACTGGAGAAGATGCGGCGCACCGCCGCCAAGGTCATTCCGTCGGCGCCGCATGAGGTGCTGCTGGTGCTTGATGCCGTAACCGGACAGAACGGGCTTGAACAGGCCCGGCGCTTTACGGAAACGGCGGGCGTCACCGGAATCGTGCTGACGAAGCTTGACGGCACGGCAAAGGGGGGAGTGGTGGTGGCGATCGCGCGTGAACTGAACCTTCCCATCCGCTATGTGGGCGTCGGCGAGCAGGCGGACGATCTGATTCCCTTCGATCCGGAAAAGTTCATCGCATCGCTCTTCGAGGGCTCGTCCGCGTGAGCCTCGACGCGGCAGACAGCGGCCATCTCAGGGAAGCCCTCGACCTTGCACGGCAAAGCCGGGCGCGGACCAGTCCGAATCCGGCTGTCGGCGCTGTGATCGTGCGCGATGGTGAAATAGCCGGGCGTGGTTTCCATACATGGGAGGGCGTCAAACACGCCGAGACGCTCGCGCTTGAGCAGGCAGGTGAACGCGCGCGTGGAGCGACCCTCTATATCAATCTCGAGCCATGTTCGCATCAGGGCCGCACCGGGCCGTGCGTCGATGCGTTGATCGCGGCCGGCGTGCGGCGGGTAGTCGCGGCAATGGAGGACCCGAACCCGATGGTTCGCGGCGAGGGTTTTCGAAAGCTGCGCGCGGCGGGCATCGAGACCGAAATCGCCTCCGGGTTCGCGGCCGAAGCGGGTTGGATCAACGAACCGTTTATTCACTTCATGCGCACTGGGCGGCCTCTCGTTACGCTCAAAACCGCGCTCACGCTCGACGGAAAGATCGCCGCGCCGGACGATAACCGGGGTTGGATCACGAGTGAGCGGGCGCGCCTTCACGTTCAGCAAATCCGGCACGAGTCTGACGCGATCCTCACCGGTATCGGCACGGTGCTTGCGGACGACTGCCTTCTTACCGATCGCACCGGACTGCCCCGCAGCCGCCCGTTGCTGCGCATCGTACTCGATTCGCAGCTTCGTGTTCCGCTCGATTCAAAGATCGTGACAAGCGCCGCAGAGTGCGGGGATCTCCTGGTGGTGGCGACTTCGGCGGCCTCAACTGAGCGAAGAAGAGCGCTCGAAGCGCGCGGGGCGGCGGTTCTGGTCTGTGACGGGCCGGGAGGACGGGCGGATTTCGCCACCGCCGTCGAGTGGCTGGCCGCGAGGAAGTATCTCTCGCTCATGATCGAAGCGGGAAGTAAGGTCAACTGGGCTGCCTTTGAGGCGGGCGTGGTGGACAAGATTTTCTTTTATTTCGGTGCGAAGATTCTGGGCGGCGTCGAGTCGCTTCCCGTGGCCGGAGGCGTGGGGAAGCGCCGGCGTATGGATGCGATTCAGGTGGAGCGGACACGAATTCACCTGATCGAACCGGACGAGTTTGCCGTGGAGGGCTATGTTCACCGGGATTATTGAAGAGTTGGGTGCAGTGGAGGCGCTCGAACGGCGTGGTGCTGGAGCGCGGCTTCGCGTGCGCTCGACCGGCGTCCTGGCGGACGCGGCGGAGGGCGCGAGCATCGCCGTCAACGGCGTCTGCCTGACAGCAGTTGATCTGCGGCCTGACGGGTTTGCCGCGGACCTTGCGCCTGAGACCTTGAAGCGGACGAATCTCGGAGACTTGCGGCAAGGTTCGAAGGTTAACCTTGAGCGGCCGGTCCGCGCGGGTGGGAGGCTTGACGGCCACGTCGTGCAAGGTCATGTGGACGCGACCGGATCGCTCGTGTCGCTTGCCGCGCTTGGTGATGGAAACTGGTGGCTGCGCGTGCGCGTCCCGGCGGACGTGGAACGTTACCTGGTGTTTAAAGGATCGTTCGCAATCGACGGCATTAGTCTCACGGTTGCCGGGCTGAATGGCGGCCTGCTTGAAGCGGCCATCATTCCGCACACCTACGAAAACACGTCGCTCGGAACCTACAGGCCCGGCTGCCGCGTGAACATCGAATGCGACATTCTGGCGAAGTACGTGGAGAAGTTGTTGGGCGCGAGCAGGGAGAAGCGGGGACTAACCATGGAACATTTGCAGGGCAGCGATATTCAGGTGGGCCGATGAGCGGACGGGTCGCATTTGTGACCGGAGGGAGCCGCGGGATCGGCCGTGCGTGCGCGCTTGCGCTTTCCGCCGCGGGTGCCCGTGTGATTGTCGCCGCGCGCAATCGGGACAAACTTGAAGAGGTGGCCTCCGAAATTCGCGCGGGCGGCGGAGAGGCGCTCGCGGTTGAGATCGATCTCTCTTCCACGGATTCGATCAAGGCTGCCTTCGCCTCCGCGCTGAAGGATTTCGGACCGATCGGAATTCTGGTCAACAACGCCGGCGTCACGCGCGACAACCTGGCATTACGCATGAAGAGAAGCGATTGGGACGCGGTGCTTGAGACCAATCTCACCGGCGCGTTCACCTGTATCCAGCAGGTTCTTCAGGGCATGATGCGCGAGCGGTGGGGCCGGATCATCAACATCTCTTCTGTTGTCGGTGAATCGGGAAACGCGGGCCAGGTGAACTACGCTGCGTCGAAGGCGGGATTGATCGGGATCACGAAATCGCTCGCCCAGGAGATGGCGAGCCGTAGCGTCACCGTAAACGCCGTGACGCCGGGCTTCATCGAAACGGACATGACGAACGTGCTCACGCCTGAAGTACGCGACAGGGTTCTCGCCGGCATTCCACTCAAACGGTTCGGAAAAGCCGAGGATGTCGCCGCGGCCGTCCGTTTTCTGGCGAGCGAGGAAGCCGGCTACATTACCGGCCATGTGCTTTCCGTAAACGGCGGCATGTACATGTAAAATATTTGAGACCAATGTCCTCGAACCCGCTGGAGTCTGTTCCTTCCATTAATCCACGTTTCGCCTGTTTTAGGATGTCCGTGCGTCAGTCCGCCATTCATCGCTACGGCGTCTACGCCGGGGAGCGGATACCGGCACGCCGAAAAGTAATTGAATATACCGGTGAAAGAATCAGCCGGCGGGAAACGCGGCGGCGCTGCGACGCGGAGATCGATCTCAACTATCTGTTCACGGTGGATAACTACTGGACCATAGATGGATCGAAAGGCGGAAGCGGCGCCGAGTACATTAATCACTGCTGCGATCCGAACCTGCTCACGTCGATCGTCAAAGGCCACATCCTCTATATGAGTAAGCGCGTCATCGAAGCGGGCGAGGAACTGACAGTCGACTACCACTTCCCGAAAAACGTGGAGAAGGTCGTCTGCAAATGCGGCTCGGCAAAGTGCCGCGGCACCATCAATCTGCTGAAGTAACGCGCCTCAGTGAAGTTTTGGCCACAGCGACGCCGACTTCGCGGCCGGTAACTTTACGCCAAGGATATCGCCGAACGTGGGGCCAAGCTCCAGCATGGAAACTTCGCCGAGTTTGCCGCGCTTCACGCCCGGGCCCCACAGAAGGAACGAGGCGCGATAATTCGCGCGCGTCGGCCACAGGCCATGTGTGCCGGTGTGATTGCCCTCCGAGATCGGAGTCCCGTCCTGGGCAGCGGCGGCAACGTGACCGGGGGACGGCTCGAATGCTGCCATCCAGTCCTTGAGCATGGGAGCCATCTTGCGCACTTCCGCCATTGGAACTTCTCTCGCTATTGCGCTCGAGGGTTTTCCGGCGAGCGCCCGGAAGTGCTCCGCGGCTCGTGCACCCTTGACGCCGATCAATCCGTTGCTGACAACCGCTTCGGCGGGCAGGTTCGCGGCTTTCAGCATCGCGTTTGGACGCACGACTTTTTCGATGTTCTCGAAACCGTGATCGGATACGATCGCGACGATGGTCCCGGCGGGTAGTTTCTCAAGAGCGTGTCCGATGAGCCTGTCCTGGTTCTCCAATACCTTATGCGCGGCGGCGGTGAAGGCGCCTTTCTCGTGCGCTTCGCTGTCGAGGTCGGCGATGTGAACGAGCGTTAGATCCGGCCGCTCGAATTCGAGAAGATAACGGACCGCGAGGATTCCGGCTTCGTCGTCCCAGTGGTCGCGCTTGAATGCCGGATACACCTTGGCGACCTTATCCACCAGGCCCGGCGTTGCGCGCTCAGCGATCGGTGCAAAGTCGATTTCATGCTCGGAGCGCTTTACCCAGAACTCCGGGAAATTGAAATCCACTGTCGCGCCCACGGTCACGGGCCAATACACGGTAGCGGTCTTGAGCCCCCTCTCATGCGCGATCTTCCAGAGTGTCGGCGCTTTCAGGAAACTGGTGAACCACCAGCGCTGTCCCGGTTGGCCGGGCTGGTCATTGGTCAGGATTCCGTGCTCTTCTGAAGGAACGCCGCTAATGATGGTCGTATGGGAAGGCCATGTGACCGTGGGCACGATCCCCACGACGCCTTGCGACGTGGTACCCTGCGCCATCAGCCGCCGCAGCGTGGGAATTTTCAGCCCAAGCCGGTCGGCGTCTTTGAGGTATCGCGTATCCAGCCCGTCAACCGAAATCACAAGCAACTTACGATGCTGCGCAAGGCTGGACGCGGAAAGGAAACCGGCGAGGGCGGCGAGTGCCGCGAGGCGATGACGAAGGCGCATTGCGTCAGTCTACCTGATGCCGGCTGGCCTCCGCCATCCGGTACCTGCAAAACAGGCGGCTGGCGTTGCCGGGCGTAATCGGATTGCCATGAAGTCCCGTACGCCAGGACGCATGGAGCCCGACAGATGGCTGTGCACTGCCAGGTGATTTGAGAGGCATCTCTACCGGCACGCGGGCCGCGTTTCAGTCTGCTCAGGAAAGATGATCTCTAACGTGACTCCGGATTCAGTGGCGCTGCAGGCGCGCATGCCGCCCCCATTTTGTTCTGGGGCGTCGAAGGCGGACGCGAGGGCAAGGCCCGACGTCCCAGCGTGCGGATTGCCGTCAGAGTGCTTCGAACCGTTCCGGCTGGGCGGTCTGGACTGCAAACTTGCCGTTCCGGTCACGCCGCGAGCGATGACCGTCAATTGCTCCTCATCACTCTTGAACGGCTGTGCTGAAGGCGGCTTCGATAACGCGCTCCGAACCATCCTTGTGAATAGCCAGGCACTCGAGCGAAGACCCGCGGGCTCGCCGGTCCGCTGGGTGAATCGCGGAAACGAAATCCACACCAGGGATCTCATCCGGTGTGTGTCCGAGCACCCGCTCGACGGATGGCGAAACGTACTCGATGGTGCGATCGGACCTCAGGCCGCCACGACAACCGACGCGCCGAGTGCGCTCGCCACGCGCCGCAATTCCGCTTCGAGTTCGGAGACTCGCCGCCGTGAATTCTCCAGTTCAAAGGCCTTAGGCATACCGCTAGCGGCCTGTGTGCTGTACCCACACCGGCGACGCCCACGCCAGGTTTCCGTCCTTCTGCTCGACACGCACGTAGTAGTAATGTTCTCCTGGCGTCAGAGAATTTTCGCGATAGCGGAGATTGAATGTCTCTCCTTCCGGCTCCTGAGAGTAGATGTACTGGTTATTTCGAACGATCACGACCTTTTTCAGAGGTCCGGTGCCGGTTATCTTTGCGCTTAGTTCCGGCAGCGATGCGGTCTTGAACGAGTCGCCCTGTATATACGTATTGCCATCGGCGCTCACGCGGTAATCCATGAGTATGTTCGATGTTGCCGCATAAGTGTGGCGTTTTCGCATGGCGTCCGCCAGTGCCTCCCGGCTCGAATCTTCCGCGATCACGCAGGCGTAAGAAATGTGTGTTGAAACGTGATCGGAACTGGCTTGTACTCCCAGCTTGTAGCCCTTAGCCCACGCGCTCCACACGTATCCGAGAGGGCGATAGCCGCCGGCCCAAAGTTCCGTTCGCTTGGATGTCGGAGAGAGCGGCGCTCCGTCGTGCTCGGCAGAGGTCCGCGCCCCTTGAAAGATCTCGACGATCGGTTCGAGTTCCGGATCGTTATCCCGCCAGTCCGTCCCCATCCCGGTGTGCGAGGTATGTGAGGTGGCGATGCCGTTGTTCCTCTTCAGGTAGGGGTACAGCACGGGTCCGGTGCTAGACTTCTGCTCGGCGGGAGTAATCGGCAGGACCTTCACTCCGCGCCTTGTGAATACTAGATTCCGGTGCCCGTTTGGATAGCCCAGGCTGCGTTCAGTCCCATAGAGCGCAGTAAAAAAGCCTGCCGTGTGGAACATGTCCGCGGACTTTTGAGTGCGCCACCACGTATACTCCTGTGCGCCGCTCTGGTGGTCCGTCACCATCAGGTAGTCCATGGCGGCCGCGTCCATGGCATATCGATACGAATCGAAGAGACTGCCGTCGCCCGCGCCGTCCGCCGAGATATCGGTGTGACGGTGAAGATCGCCGCGATAGATGTGGTAAGTCTTGCCGCCGGCCTGAATCGAATGGCTCCGCAAAGCGGCGACTTGCTCCCTCTCGCGGGCTTCGACGGGTTGAGCGGCGGGAGGCTCAGCGGCCAGGGGAGCGAGCGTTGCCGAAGCGGCGCCGGCCGCGCGCAAGGTGGCAAACATCACGTCGTGATTTTGTGGAGCGACGCCAAAGGCCGGTCCGCCCCACCCTCGGTGGTCTCCCGCGAGAGCCAGATAAACCTCGCCGCCGCTGCCGGCCGCAGCCTGGAATTCTCCTTCATTGCGGCCAACCGAATCGGGGATTGGAATCAATTCCGACCAGCGGTCTCCGTTGTAGAAAGTGGCCACGACTTCCCATTTCCCGCCCGCGGCCCAAAGCGTCGTGGGACGGCGGGCCGAGGTTCGCGGCCGCGCGAAAAGCCAAATACGTCCTGCGGAATCCGCCACCAGACGAGGCGTCTGAAAGTATCGCTTGAAAGCGTGCGGCGCGGCGTCTCCTGGCTGCTGAAGCGTGGTCATCCAGCGTCCGTTATCGTAAACGGCGATCTTGATGGTGCGCGATTCGTATATGCCAGTGCCCCCGGAGAGCAGGAAGCCGACGTCTTTACCCCAGTTCTCGGGCGCTTCGTCGTAGGCGATCCACACGCGATTCCGAGCGTCCACGGCGACGCTCGCGTGCGAATGGAATCGCGCGCTCGAGGTCACCTTATGGATAGTGGAGGGTTTGCCGTTGCGGATCTCCCGCAGCAACACGTTGTAGCTTCCGCTCGCGTAGGTTTCCCATGCCACCCAGGCGGTTCCATCGCGATCGACCGCCACACTGGGATACCAGTCGTTCGCCCGAGGGTCGCGCTGCGGATCGCTCAAGCTGATTTCAGGCGTCCAACGGCCGCCTGTAAACCTCCTAATGTAAACATTGCTGCGGCCCTTGCGCCAGCTCTGATAAACCACGTGGACATTACCCTTCGGATCGGCAGCCGAGCGATGAAACAGTCCCGCGCCGAGCGTCTCTGTCTTGCCGAACGTGGCGCCATCGTGGACGCGCGCTTTCAAATTCCAGATTTCTCCGTCGCGTTCGGACCACACCACTGTCGCCTTTCCCTGAGCGGCGGCCACGGCAGGCATAAACAGGTCGCCCGGCTTCTCCGTGGCTTCGATTCGCTCGCCCCACTTGCCATCGATGCGGCGCTTCAGAAAGATGCGATCCTCCTCGCCTTTGTAGCCTTGCCACGCGGTCCAGACGGAGTTTCCATCCGCGGCGATGGCTGGGTAGTCGTCTTCGTATTCGCCATCGGTAAGCTGCTCGATCACCGGTGTGCGGTAGACCTCGATGTCAGAGTTCATCGGATAGATGACTCCGTTCGCCGGTATGTCCATCGGGCGAATCGCGAACTCGTCCTTGCCCTCGATCTTGATTCGCAACTCCGCATCCGCCGGGGCGCGAAAGTCGATCGTAATGCCGATCGGTTCGACCTGTGTCGGATAGGGCTGTGGCCGCTCGTTCGGATGCATGCCGCCCGCGAAACCGGCCCACGGATGGGTGGAGCACTGCCAGGCGTTGCCGTCAAGAATCTTCGATTCTCCCGTGAAGTGGTGGCCCTTGAGTTTTTCGATTCTGCCGCTCGACAAAGTTGCCGAACCGTTCCACTTGGTTGCCTCGGCGTCCTTAGTCCCGAACACGAGCGTGAGGGACTGCAATTCATCGGCGCGCGGGGCCGGTTGCGCGGAAGTGAGTTGGCCGGCCGACGAAGACGACTGCCACCACAAACCGGTCGAAAAGAACGTAAGCAAACCGAGCGTAAGCAAGACGGAACGGAGCGGCATTGTTTCCTCCGATCAAACTTTATCAGATTCGCGGTCTCAGCGACCTCAGACACTTCACAGGACACGGCGGGCGTACTTGTAGGCCATCAGGCCCATTGATCGCGGTCAATGCACGCCCGGCGTTGACATCGTCCGGCCCGGACCTCGCTTAACAGATTAGGCGCAGGTGAAGCCCCCGCGAGTAGTTTTACCAGATCGAGTGGCGGGTCTGTCTTGCCGCTCGCGAAGCGCGAAAACGCCTTGGCGTCGCGGCCTGGCGCTGATCAAGGTCTGGTTTCTTACGGCACGCGCAATGAGACCGGGCTCGACAATCGAGGCGTTCACCTGCTAATTGAATTCCAGCGATCACTCCGGCTTCGCCTTCACGCCTCCCGAAAATCGCGACATCCAGATCACCGCCGCGACTATGACAACCAGCACGATCCATCGCACGTCGAACACGGACCACGCGGTCAAATTGTACTTGCGCAGTTGCTCCGCCCGCTCCACCAGCCAGTGCCAACCCGTGTGAGCGACAAACGCCGAGAGAATAATGATGCCCATTCTTTCCGCGACCACGAACCGGAAGCATGCTTCGAGTAACGGGATCAGCACCAGAAGGACGAGAAGCTGCCCAAGCTCCACACCGAGGTTGAACGAAACCAGCGACGTCAACAGGTGAGAGCCGGCAAACTGAAGAGTCTCTCGAAGTGCGAACGAGAACCCGAATCCGTGCACAAGGCCGAACGCAAACGCCATCACCCAGCGTTCCCGCGCCGCATTCCTGCCGACGATATTCTCGGTCGCCATATAAACGATTGAAAGGGCTATCAGAGTCTCGACCAATGGCGGAAACCAAAGCGCGCCGGGACCAAGATTGTATGCCGAAGCGATCAGCGTGATCGAGTGCGCGACCGTGAAGGCAGTCACGACCCCGATGAGCGGGCGCGGTCGCCGGAACGGAATCACCAGGCAGAGCAGGAACAGCAGGTGATCGGTTCCGTCCAGTATGTGGAAGAATCCGAGTTCGATGAAACGCCATGCCGCCTGGCTCCAGCGTGGATCGAGCGGAACCAGGCCGGGGTCCCCGGCGAACTCGTAGGCTCGTACCGCCCCGCCCGGAGGAACGAAGCGGAGCACGGTGGTCACTCGTGCCGCAAGCCGTTCCAGGCGGGGGCGAATCGCAAATCTTGATTGATCCGACTGAATCGGATACTCGAACAGGATATCGAACAGCACCTGGTTCCAGAAGAGGTTCTCGCGGTTCTCGGGCTTGGGCGCGAAAACGTGAGCGAGAGCTTCTTCAAACGAGGCGAAGGACTTGTCGGACTCGATCGACAGTTGGGTCGAGACGATTCGCGGCTTAGGGAGCCTTGTCTCTTCTTCGTAGATTGTAATGAAATCCGAGATCCAAAGACTCGCATTATCCGGTAGTTGCGGCACAAGCTTCGCGACGTCCAGGTAACCGCGCTCGATCTCCGGAAAATCGAGGTCGCGAATAGCCCGCAGCGGCACGCGAACCAGCAACTGCAGCTTTCCGCCGGATGGCCTGACGAAGGCGTGGACTGTCACGTCGGCCGGGACTTCGTGAGCCGCCCCCCTACCTGCGAGCGAAAAAAGCAGAGCCGTCAGGAGCAGCGGCGGTCGCGATGCGCACAAGTTCTTGTCCCCTTCATGTCAAATCGTGTATCATAGCGTACGCCGTATCCGGGAGGAAATAGCAATGAATCGGACGTACCATTATGCAGCAGCCGGCGTACTCACGATCGCCGCCGGACTCACGATCCAGTCGTTTGTGACGCAGAAAAGCGCCATCGCCGCGCCGGGTGGCGTTCAGGCCCCGCGCTTTGAAGTAGATCCGATGTGGCCGAAGCCCCTGCCGAATCATTGGGTGCTGGGAGCCGTGATCGGTGTCTCGGTTGATGCGAAGGATCACGTCTGGATTATCCACCGCGGAGGCTCGCTCGAAGCCAAGGAGCAATATCTCACGATGAAGCCGCCGGCTTCCGCGTGCTGCGCCGCCGCTCCGCCTATCCTTGAATTCAACGAGGCCGGCGACCTGGTGGGCCACTGGGGCGGCCCCGGCAAGGGCTTCGAGTGGCCGGCGTCAAACCACGGGATTGACGTGGATTTTAAGGGCAATGTGTGGATCGGCGGCAATGGGCGGGGTCAGCAGCCCGCGGCCCTTCCCGCGGATGAGAGCCGGATGGCGGGCGGTGGGGCCGTGCACGACAGCATGGTCCTGAAGTTTTCCCAATCGGGAAAATTCCTGATGCAGATCGGCAAGCCGAACCAGGGCAAAGGAAGCAACGACACCGAGAATCTGAGGTTGCCGGCTAAGACGCTGGTCGATTCGAAAACGAATGAACTCTACGTGGCGGACGGCTACGGCAACCGCCGCGTCATCGTCTACGATGCCGAAACGGGGAAGTACAAGCGTCACTGGGGCGCCTACGGGAAGAAGCCCGACGATACGCAACTGCCGCCGTACAACCCGGCGGATCCTCCCGCGCAGCAGTTCCGCACGCCGGTGCACTGTGTCGACCTGGCCAAAGACGGTCTGCTGTATGTTTGCGATCGCACCAACGATCGCATCCAGGTATTCAAGACGGACGGTACTTTTGTGAAGGAAGCGTTCATCGCGAAGAATACGCTGGGCGACGGATCTGTCTTCGACATCGCGTTATCCAAGGATCCGGCGCAGAAGTATCTGTATGTGGCCGATGGCTCGAACATGAAGGTGCACGTGCTCAAGCGCGACACGCTCGAAATCCTGACGACATTTGGCGACGGCGGAAGGCAGCCCGGACAGTTTTACGCTCCCCACAGTATTGCGACCGATTCGAAAGGCAACATCTTCACGACGGAAACCTATCGCGGACAGCGCGTACAGAAGTTCCGTTTCCGTGGGGAGGCTGCGGTTACGAAGAAGGACCAAGGCGTGGTGTGGCCGTCCGGAAAGTGAACGGTTCCCAGGCCAGGAACTATTTTTAAGCCGATTTCACGGGCGTGGATGGAGGTTCCGCGCCCCGGTATGAAGATCCTCATCTTCTCTGATATTCACAACGATCTGAACGCCCTCGAACGGGTTATGGCGATCGAGGCGGACTGCTACATCGCGGCGGGCGATCTCGCGACCATGGGCCGCGGGCTTGAGCGCTGCGGCGAAGTCATGAGGCCTCGCGCGGCGCGGACTTGGGTGATGCCGGGCAACAATGAGTCGGCGTTTCAGATCAAGCAATTCTGCGCCGAATTCGGCTTCCGCAACTTTCACTGCACTTCATTCGAGGTTGCCGGTCATCACTTGGCGGGCCTCGGCTATTCCAACCTCACCCCTTTCAACACGCCCGGCGAATACACGGAGGCGGAGATAGCAGAACGGCTCGAACCGTTTGCGGCACTGAAGCCGCTGGTCCTTATAAGCCACTGCCCGCCTCTTGGGACGGCAGTCGACAGGGCGGGGGAAGGGAAGCACTTCGGCAGTTCCGCGGTGCGCGATTTTGTCGCGGAAAGCCAGCCGCGCTACTGCTTTTGCGGCCATGTTCATGAGTCCGAGGGCGTCGAGACGAAAATCGGCGATTGCCTCGCCATCAACGTGGGAAAGAGAGGCTATCTGTTAGAATTATAGGTTATGACCCTCGAAGAACTCGATAGGGAATTCCAACCGCTCCGCCACCAGGCATTTGCCGTGCGGAGCTATCTTTGACTCGCCTGCCAAGAAATCTCAGATTGACAAGCTAGAAGAGACTATCAACCTGCCTGGCTTCTGGAATGATTCCGAAAGAAGCCAGAAGATGATGCAGGACCGCAAGCGCCTCGAACGCGCCATCGAGGAGGATGCGAAGATTCAGAGCCTCACCTCCGACATGGATACGCTATTTGAGTTGGCGCGCGAAGGCGAAAACGTCACTGCGGAGATTGAACGCGAACTGAAGTCCTACGCGGCGGTGCTCGAAAAACTCGAAACCGCGATGCTGTTGTCGGGCGAGAACGACGCGAAGAGCGCGATCGTCACCATCCACCCCGGCGCGGGCGGCACGGAGAGCCAGGATTGGGCCGAAATGCTGCTCCGCATGTACTTGAGGTGGGCGGAAAGACAGGGTCTGGGAGTTGTGGTCACCGACCGGCTGGAGGGCGACGGGGCGGGAATCAAGTCGGTCACTTTCGAGGCTAATGGCGAAAACGCCTACGGAATGCTTTTCTCCGAAATCGGCGTGCACCGGCTGGTTCGCATCTCCCCGTTCGACGCGAACGCCCGCCGCCATACGTCGTTCGCTTCGGTCTTTGTCTATCCGCAGATCGACGACGAAATCAAGATCGATATCCGCCTGGACGATTTGCGCATCGACACGTTCCGGTCGGGTGGAGCCGGCGGCCAGCACGTCAACATGACGGATTCGGCCGTACGCATCGTCCACCTGCCGACGAATATCGTCGTGCAATGCCAGAACGAGCGGTCCCAGCACAAGAACCGCGACAGCGCCATGAAGCAGCTTCGCGCCCGCTTATACGAGTTCGAGCTCGACAAGAAAAAGGAAGAGGCAAAGAAGACCGAGGCGTCAAAGCTCGAAATCAATTTCGGCAGCCAGATTCGCAGCTACGTGCTCGCGCCCTACCGGCTCATCAAGGATCACCGCACAAAACTCTCGATAGGCGACGTGGATCGCGTCCTCGACGGCGATCTTGAACCGCTCATTCACGCATTTCTAGTGTTCCGCAAAACCGGAAGGACGTCGGGCGATGGCAAAGACGACCTCGGTGAGTGAGGCCGCAGCCGCCATTCGAGCAGGGAAACTCGTGGCGTTTCCGACCGAGACCGTTTATGGGCTTGGAGCGAACGCGCTCGACGCCGGGGCGGTGGCCCGGATCTTCGAGGCGAAGGGAAGACCCGTAACCAGCCCGTTAATCGTGCACGTGGATTCAGTCGCGATGGCGCGAGACCTGACCGTTGAATGGCCGGAATCCGCGAAGAAGCTTGCGGCGGCTTTCTGGCCCGGTCCGTTGACGCTCGTACTATTCAAAGCCGCGATCGTACCCGATATCGTTACTGCGGGTTTGTCCACGGTGGGCCTTCGAATGCCATCGCATCCAGTCGCGTTGGCGCTCATTCGCGAGGCCCGTGTTCCCATCGCCGCGCCCAGCGCGAACCGATTCTCAGGTCTTTCACCGACTTCGTCCGCGCACGTTGCCGCCGCGATGGGTGGCCAAGTGGATGTACTTCTTGACGGTGGGTCCTCCGCGGTGGGAATTGAATCGGCCGTGCTCTCGCTCGCAGGCCCGGTTCCACGATTGCTCCGCCCTGGAGTGGTTACGCGCGCGGAAATCGAAGTGGTGATTGGTCCAGTTGAAGCGGGTGGCCGGCCCGGAGAGGTGCCGGGGGACAATGTGGCGCATCCGTCGCCGGGCATGCACCCGAAGCACTACAGTCCGCGGACGCCACTGCTACTCGGCTCGCCGCGCTGTGAAGGGCGGGGCGCATATGTTTACGTCGAGGAGCGATCCCTCGAAAACTCAGCAGTGATCCAGATTCGCATGCCTCGGGAAGCGCGGGCCTACGCAGCGGCGTTATATGAGACTCTGCACACCCTTGACCTGCAGTCCCTCGACTGGATTGCAGTGGAACCGCCGCCGTCAGGGCCGGAGTGGGAAGGCGTATGGGATCGTCTCACACGCGGCGCGGCCTAGCAGCCATATAACTCTAACCCGGCGAAGCCGGAACCAAACAGACCTAAACGCCGAAAGTTGGAGCCTCGCCAAAAGCACACCGAAAGCCTATCAACATTGGTTCCGGCGCATACTGCGGAAGATTTCCTGCCAGAAACGCACAGAGTCCGAATGTTGAGGTACTTGACTTGACTAAGGCTGGCCGGTCAGCTTGCCGACAGGAACCGGCTCATGTGGTCGAGCGATTCCGCGACGGAGATGTCGAGCATTGCAGCGAAAGCGTCCATGAGTTCCGGATCGCGCCAGCCGCGGGCGGTTTCCGATCGCATGATCTCCAGGGCTTCGGCTGTCGTGAAGGCACGTTTGTAGGGCCGCGCGCTTGTAAGCGCGTCGATAATATCACTCAACTGTAGAATTCTGGCCAGGAGCGGAATCTCGTGACGCCGCAGCCCATCGGGATATCCTGAACCGTCCCACCTTTCGTGGTGGCTTCGGATGATCGGCAGGACCGGCCGCAGGCATTTCATGGTCTTGCACATTTGCTCGCCGATCACCGTATGGCTGCGCATGACTTCCCACTCCGCTTCGTCGAGGGCGCCCGGCTTGCAAAGGATCGCGTCGGGCACGGCTATCTTCCCGACGTCATGAAGGTACCCGCCACGCTGAAGCGAGAGCAGGTCCTGACGGGACAAACCGAGGCTCGCTCCCAGATTCACGCTGAGGCTTGCGAGCCGCTCGCAATGCTGGCCAGTGCAGTTGTCGCGCTGCTCGACGGACTGCGCGAGCATTACCAGCAGTCCTTCGGATTCCTCCAACCGGTCGAGCGCCATTTTGTGACGCAGGAGCGCGCGGACCCTCGCCCGGAGCAAATCCGGGTGGAAAGGGCGATGTAAGTATTCATCGGCGCCCGCGCCGATTCCCGCGATCTCAAGCTCGACCGCGTTCATGCTGCTCACCATCAGGACAGGAACAAGTTCCGTGTGGCGAGCCGCCTTGATCCGGCGGCAGCACTCCAGGCCGTCCATGCCCGGCATCATCTGGTCGAGAATTACCAGATCCACGGGCTCATTTTCCAGGATCCCAATGGCCTCTGCGCCGCTTGCCGCCTCGAGAAAGCGCACCTGTTCCTGTTGCAGCGTGCGCGCCACAAGAAATCGGTTGATGTCGAGATCGTCTACGACAAGGATGACCGCCTGCTCCTTCGCTTGCTGCACCAGTGCGGCCCGGTCGCCGCTGCCCGGATGAGTGCTTGCCGCGCAAACCGTAGTCGTTTCAGCAAGGGTGCCTCCCGGGTAAAGTCGCATGTCAATTTGGCTTATCGGCGGGTGGCGGTTGATCTTGAGTAGAAAGTTGAAGAGACATGCGCCGGGTGGTCACTTTTAGGGATTCCGGCCAACGAACTAGGACGGCGTTGGGATTCAGTGTCGGCGCTACTAGAAGTGGCCTATTAGTACCTCAACATCTGGATTCTGCACGTTTCTGGCGGGAAATCTTCCGCGCTATGCGCCCGAGCCAATGTTGATAGGCCTTTGGTGTGCTTTGGCGTTCGTGTCTGTCTGGTTCCGGCTTCGGCGGGTTCGGGCGGTCAGCCTGGAGGTGTGAACAAGCCAGGAGAAACTGAGATCACCTTCGCAAGGGGCGCACCGCCTTCCGGTGGACTGTCACTTCAGCTCGGGCGTGGCCGGTCGGACCGCACTCGGACTTCCGACAAGCTGGACGAAAAGCAGCCAGGAACGCAGGGCAGGAATCGCCCGGCGACCTCCGCGTTTTGAAAACCCAAGGCCGCCGCTCCGAGACTTCACCAAAGTAGTGAGATCAAGGCCGATGGGGAAAGTCAAACCCCCTGACAGCGTGTCGCCGTCCAAGGGCTCAGTGCACCGTTCTGTCTTGTCTTTACCACCACTGTCTGGCAGTAGGACCATGAGCGGTCCCTTCACCGTCTCAGCCGACGCATCAACTCCAAGTCTGCTTCGCCTACGGCTACGGCGCCGTAATCTCCACTTCCCCCGAGCGTGCGCTTTCGTTGCCTTCCTTGTCGACAGCCGAAATCGCATAACGGTAACTCTTGCCGCTCTCGATCTTGCGGTCGCTTAGCGTGGGCGACGGGTGTAAATCGGCGATGACATCCGGGCCGCGATAAATCCGGTATCCCGCGAAATCCGTTTCCATGTTTCGGTCCCAGGTCAGCTCAATACTTCCCGCCCCAGCCACCGCAGCGAGTCCCAGCGGAACCGCCGGCGGGAAGCGGTCCACGGGCGTGATCGCAATCTGCAGCGAAGGCGCGCTCTCCGCGCTTCCCGAAACCGACAACGCATAGTAGCGGTACGTCTTGCCGTATTGCGCCTCGGTGTCCACCCATTCCGACGCCTTGACGGTCGCCGCGGCCGTAAAACCCGGCTCGCCCGCCACCTGGCGGAAGATACGAACTTCAGACGACGCTTCCTGCCACGCGAGACGAACGCCCGCTGCCGTGGCTTCACCACTCAGATTGCGCGGTTGTGCAAGCGGCGCTATCACCGGCAACGCAATGAAGTTGCTCCATCCCGCGTCGCGGCCGTTTTCGCCGAACACCTTGACGCCCGCAACTACTTCTCGGCCCGTCCATTCCCCTACGGGAATTTCGTACTTAAGAAGCGCCGGCGGTTCGGTTCTGAGGTCGTCAAACACTTTGGCCCCCGCGGCCCAGACGTGCGCGTCAAACGGATTCGAAGCCGGTCCAACGCGCAACTCAACGCGTCCGATTCCCTTCAATCCCGTACCTTCCGTCGTCAGCGCGGGCAGCGTGAACTGCGCCACGAGTTGCGAGCCGCGCTGCATCACGGCAAGATCGGTCACACGCGCGGGAATGTGAAGCAGCGGCGGCAGGGGCTCTCCGGTGTAGCCACAGCGAGTCAGGAAGACAACGGCAGGAAAAAGCAGCAGGGCGCCGAACCTGCGGATCACAGAATATACCGGCTCAGGTCCTGGTCTTTGACGATGTCCGCTAGCTGCTTGCGAACGTAGGCCGCGTCAATTTTGACGTTCTTTTTTTTGAGATCCGGTCCCTCGAAAGAAATTTCCTCGAGCAGCTTCTCCATGATTGTGTGAAGGCGCCTCGCACCAATGTTCTCGGCGCTTTCGTTGACTTGGGCGGCGAAGCGCGCCACTTCTTCAAGCGCGTCGTCCGTCAGATTGAGCTTGATGCCTTCGGTTTCAAGGAGCGCGGTGTATTGCTTCGACAGCGCGTTCTTCGGCTCCTTCAGGATACGGACAAAGTCCTCGACGGTGAGCGATTTCAACTCCACGCGGATTGGGAAACGGCCCTGCAGTTCAGGGATCAGATCGCTCGGCTTCGAAACGTGAAACGCGCCGGCCGCGATGAAGAGAATGTGATCCGTGCGAACGAAGCCGTGGCGCGTGTTGACCGTTGTCCCTTCGACAATCGGAAGAATGTCGCGCTGTACGCCCTCGCGGCTCACGTCGGGCCCGTGGCCCGACTCGCGTCCGGCGATCTTATCGATCTCGTCCAGAAAAATAATACCGCTAGATTCGATCCGCTCGATCGCGACACGCGTCACCTGATCCATATCGATGAGCTTCTGCTCTTCCTCTTGAATCAGGTAATCGAGCGCCTCGGCGACCCGCATCTTTCGCTTGCGGCTGCGCTGGCCGAACATGTTCGACATCATGTCCTTTAGATTGATGTCCATTTCCTCGACGCCGGTGTTCGTCGTGATCTCGAACGTCGGCCCGCGGTCCTTCACGTCAACTTCGACCATCCGCTCGTCGAGTTTACCTTCGCGAAGCCGTTCAAGCAGTTTCGCACGCGTTCGGTCGTTACTCTCGCTCGATTCGGGCTGCGGCGGCATTAGAAGGTCGAGCAACCGCTCCTCGGCGTTGGCCTCGGCGCGCTCGGCGACTTCGTCTAGGCGCTCCTCGCGCACCATGTCGATCGCGATATCGACCAGGTCGCGTATCATCGATTCGACGTCGCGGCCCACGTAGCCGACTTCGGTGAACGTGC
>SYKU01000245.1 GCA_005808865.1 Acidobacteriota bacterium | reverse complement strand
CGCGCCCTTCGGGCGCGCGCCGGATTAACTAAAAAAGGAGGCTTCACTCACGCAACTGAGCCGTCGATTTCAGGCTCACTCCGCATTGGAATCAAATCTCGATTTCAGGCTCATTTCTGGATTGGAAAATGCTTCTCCGTCGATCATCGATTATCATTAATCCGGCATGAAGCCGATCTCATCGATCACCAAAGTAGACCAGGTTCGCCAAGCAGTCCTGGAGTTGATCTTTAGCGGCCACCTCGTACCCGGACAACGCCTGGTTGAGGCGAATCTAGCGCGGGATTTCGGCGTTTCCCAGGCAACGGTCAACGCAGCGCTTCAGGACCTTCACGATCAGGGAGTGGTCACGAAGATCCTGAACCGGTCTTCGAACGTCAACCGCTACACGGCGAGCGAGGTCAACAGGTTGTTTGCTGTCCGCACGGTGCTTGAACCGATGGCGTCGGCCGAGGCGAGCCGTCAACTCACCCGCGATGGGGTACGAATCCTGGCGGAACAGGTCGACAGCATGCGCCGCGCGGCCCTGGCGCAGGACCTGCCGGGGTTCTGCCTCGCGGACTACACGTTCCACCAGAGGATCTATCACCTGACGAGGAATTCTTTCCTGATTCAGGCATGCCAAGCTATCGCCGCCGCCCCCTTCGCGTACTTGCTTTGCGACTGTCTGGGCGCGCTTCCGACCGACTACGTCTCGCTGGCTGAAGACCACGAGCACGTGCTGCGCGCGATTGAAAGAGGTCCAGCGGCGGCGGCTCAAGTGACCCTTGAGCGCATCGAGAAATGGCGAAGCCATTCCATTCGCGCTCTTGAGGCGCTTGCGGAAGGGAGTGTGCAACATGCGGTGGCTTGAGAGTTTTGTGGTTCTCGTGGCGGGAGCCGTCACCGCTCAAGCGGCCGCGGTTTCCTTCTCGAAAGACATTCGTCCGGTATTCGAACGCAATTGCCTGCGCTGTCACGGATCCGCTCAGAAGCTGTCTGGACTGAGCCTGCTGACGCGCGAGAGCGCGCTCCACGGGGGCTTGAACGGCGCGGTGATTATTCCAGGCAGGTCCGGCGATAGCACAATGCTCCGGAGGCTGGCGGGAAGCATTCAGCCAGCCATGCCGCTTGGAGGCCAGCTCAGCGAACGCGAAATTACTCTGATACGGCAGTGGATTGACGAAGGAGCCAAGTGGGACGAATCGGGCGTGAGCACCGCGCCTGCCGCTCACGCGGGCCGAAAGATTACCGAGGCAGATCGGAACTGGTGGGCTTTCGTCAAGCCTGTCCGGCGTGAGGCGCCAGCGTTTGACGATACGCGATGGAAATCGAATCCAGTTGACGCGTTCATTTTTAACAAGCTTCGGGAAAGAGAACTGAAGCCGGCCGCGAGAGCCGAAAAGTGGACGCTCGTCCGGAGGGCCTACCTCGACCTGACGGGACTGCCACCCACTCCGGACGAAGCGGACGCGTTCGTTCGCGACAATTCACCACGCGCGTTTTCAGACCTGGTCAACCGGTTGCTCGCATCGCCCCACTACGGGGAGAGATGGGGAAGGCACTGGCTCGACGTGGCTCGATACGCCGACAGCGGCGGATACGAGCAGGACTTCACATACCCGGACGCCTGGCGTTACCGTGACTACGTAATACGCGCGTTCAATCAAGACAAGCCGTACGACCGGTTTATCCGTGAGCAGATCGCGGGTGACGAACTCGACCTGTCCCTTTCCGATGAGGCCGATCAAGACTCGCTGATCGCAACCGGCTTCCATCGCGTGGGTGCAACCGTAGGCTTCAGGGAAAGGGACAATCCGCAATACCGGTACACGTACCTCGACGACCTGATCGGTACCACCACCCGGGCCTTTCTGGGCCTTACCGTGAGTTGCGCCCGCTGTCACGATCACAAATTCGATCCGATATCCCAACTCGATTACTACCGGCTGATGGCCGTCTTCTATCCCTACGTGAACTACAACCACCCGTTGGCTCCGGCAGCCGAAGTGGCGGCGTACCGGGTCAGGGAGACGGCCGTCGCGGCTGAAACGGAGCCATTGCGCCAGAAGCTTCGCGAGATTGAAGAGCCGTCTCGAAGGGCGGCGTTCGAGAAAAAGCTGGCGACATTTCCCGCCGATATACAGGCCGCGGTCCGGACGCCACCCGAGAAACGCACCGAAGGTCAGAAGCTTCTTGCCGAACAGGTGCTGAGCATTAGGGGCGGCAACTACCGTTCCCTGATGAAACCTGAAGACCGGGCCGCGGCGGACGCGCTCACTCGCCGGATCAAGGAACTTGAGAAGCAGTTGCCGGCGCCGCTTCCGGTTGCCATGGGGATTCGGGATGGTGATTACCGGCTTGCACCGATGGGTCCCGGCGATGAAGAAGCTCCAGGTAAAGGATCGAAAGGCAAAGATGAGGAAGTTAACGAGTCCTACGTCCCCGTCCTGGGGAAAACGTATAGGCCACCGAAGGCCCATTTCCTCGAAGCAGGCGATTATCAATCGCCCGGCGCCACGATTGATCCCGGATTCATCGAGATCATTACGGACGCAGGTACGCCGGTGGCGATACAGCCTGCGGACGGCCGCGTTACAACCGGGCGCAGGCGCGCACTCGCCGACTGGGTTGCTTCCGCGAACAATCCGTTAACCGCGCGGGTGATGGTGAATCGCATCTGGCAGCATCACTTCGGCCGTGGTCTGGTCGCGACGCCGAGCAATTTCGGCCGCCTGGGCCGGAAGCCTTCGCACCCGGAATTGTTAGATTGGCTGGCAACCGAATTCGTGCGATCCGGCTGGAGTGTGAAGTTCATGCACCGTTTGATCATGAACTCGGAAACCTATCAGATGGCGTCCGGGTACGCGGCGGGCGAAGCGATGGAGATCGATCCCGAGAACACTTACCTTTGGCACTTTCCTCCACGGCGCCTGGAAGGGGAAGCCATTCGCGACTCAATCCTCGCCGCCAGCGGGAAGCTGAACCTGAAGGCCGGCGGTCCAGCCTATTTTCCGCCAGTTCCCAAACGTGTGAGGCAGTCTGTCGCGAAAGGCATCTGGACCGAGAATGAAGAGGGGCCCGATGTCTGGCGCCGCGGGGTGTACGCCTATTCCAAGCGCGGAATGAAATTCCCGATGTTTGAAGTTTTTGATCAACCCGATCCGAATGTAACCTGCGAGCGCCGGAGCGTCAGTACAGTGCCTACACAAGCGCTCACGCTGTTGAACAACGAGTTTGTTGTCCAACAGGCGCGGCTCTTTGCGGAGCGTATTCTGAGACTGTCCGGCAGCGAGCAATCCGCGCAGGTGCGCGCGGCCTACATGATCGCGTTGGCGCGAGAACCGGGGGAGCGGGAAATGGCTGGTAACATGGCCTTCCTGAACCGGCAGCTCGCGGCGCATCGTGGTTCCGCATCGCCCGAGCTCGAGGCTGCCGCCGACCTTTGTGACGTGATCCTCAACCTCAATGAGTTCTTGTACATCAATTGAAGCCGCCCTCTCTTGTGGATTGTCAGTGCCCGGGCGGAAGGCGGGCGCAAACTACGATCGCCTGCCCCACCAGTCAAATTGGAATGGCTCTTTCATGATAAGTGCGAAGAGGATTGCCGGATGAAACCATCGAGACACATTTCGCGGCGGGATCTGATGTTCAGCGCGGGAGGCGGCATCGGCGGCGTAGCGCTGGCGAGCCTGCTTGCTCAGGACAAACTCCTCGGCGCACCCGTTGGCAGCCAGGCGTGCGCTTCAACCGGGAAAGCGCAGGCAGTCGGGGCCCGACAGAAGACGCATTTCCGCCCGCGCGCCAGGTCTGTGATTTCACTGTTCATGACGGGCGGCGTCAGCCATATCGACACGTTCGATCCAAAGCCCATGCTGAGGAAGCATCACGGCCAGCCCCTATCGGGATTCGGTGAAATCGTCGTGAGGCAGGGATATCCCGGGCCGATCATGGGCAGTCCGTACTCGTTCAGGAAATACGGACAGTCGGGCACCGAAGTTTCGGAACTGTTTCCGCATATGGGTTCGATCGTCGACGAGTTTGCGCTTGTCCGATCGGGCTACGGGAAGTCGAACGACCACGTCCTCGCCCATTACGAATGGAATACGGGTTCGCTTCTGATGGGTTTCCCGAGCGTGGGCTCCTGGGTAACGTATGGGCTTGGAACGGAGAACCAGAACCTTCCGGGCTACGTCGTTATCTACGACCCGCGCGGCGGACCGAATGCGGGAGTCGCGAACTGGAACAGCGGGTTCCTGCCGGCCTCATTTCAAGGAACGGTATTCCGCCCATCGGGCGATCCGATTCTCGATCTTCATCCACCCGCGGGAATCCGGCCGGAGCAGCAGCGAGCGCGGCTGGATCAACTGGCGAAGCTCAACGAAGAACATGCAGCGCGCTATCCCGGCAGTTCCGAACTTGCGGCGCGAATCGCTTCCTACGAATTGGCGTACAACATGCAGTCGTGCGCTCCGGAGGCGGTGGATCTCGAGAAAGAAACCGCGGCCACCAGGCAACTCTACGGGCTAGAAGATCCGGTCACCGAGCCGTTCGGACGCCAATGTCTGCTTGCACGGAGGCTTGTTGAGCGAGGCGTGCGCTTCGTGCAGTTGTTCAACGGCGCGAAGGCGCGCACCGACATCGACGACTGGGACGCGCACAGCAATCTGGCCGATAACCACGGCGCTCACGCGCGCGAGATCGACCTCCCGATTACCGGCCTGATCCGCGACCTCAAGCATCGGGGCCTGCTTGACGACACACTCGTGATCTGGCATTCGGAATTTGGACGCATGCCGATCTCTCAGAAGGGTCTCGGCCGCGATCACAACCCCGGGGCGATGTCGTTCTGGATGGCGGGCGCGGGAATTCGCGGAGGCCAAGTCATCGGCGCGACCGACGATTTCGGCTACAAAGCCACGGAGCAGCCGGTCTCCTACCACGACGTTCATGCGACCATCCTGCACTTGCTCGGCCTCGATCACAAACGCCTCACTTATTACTTCAACGGCCGCCAGATGCGGCTTACCGATGTTCACGGGGAATTGATTCCGCAGCTTGTCGCTTGAGCAGAAGGGAAAGAAGGGAAAATATCATGCTTGCGCACGCGTCACGCTCCTTGTTTCCCGGGGGTATTCTTGGGATCCTGGCGCTTCTGCCGGCAGCCGTGCCCATTCGGGCTCAAGTTGCCGGCAGTGTCAGCGGTTACGTACGAGACCAGTCCGGAGCGGAGATCCCCTCCGTGAGCATCGCGGCCCGTTCCGCCGAACAGCAACTGACGCGCACCACGGTCACCGACAATACGGGTTTCTACAACCTCCTAGTGTCTAGTTGCATTAGTTCTGGTACTACTGTATGTTGAGTCATGCGCCGAAAGTCCGCGAAATTTCAGCTCAGCGACGAAGAGATGAAGACCTTAGAGGGATGGACCCGCCAAGGCAAGACGGAGCACCGTTT
>SYKU01000244.1 GCA_005808865.1 Acidobacteriota bacterium | reverse complement strand
GCGATGGCATCAGGTTCCGAAATCGCCATCGAAGCCGCGGACGTAACGCTCCTACGAGGCGATCCCCGTGATGTGGCCTCGGCGATCGCGCTTGCCAGGGCGGCGATGCGCATCATGAAGCAGAACCTGTTCTGGGCTTTTCTATACAACGTCGCGGGGATTCCAATCGCGGCAGGCGCGCTTTATCCCGCGTTCGGCGTGTCCCTTAGCCCGGTGCTCGCGAGTCTGGCGATGGCGCTGAGTTCAGTGAGCGTGGTTTCAAACAGTCTGAGGCTGCGGCGGTTCCGGTTTGAGCCGGAGGAAGGAAGACAGTGAAGATCGTCAAGATGGATGCCGCGGCTTGCGGCTGTGAAGCCCGCCGGGACGAGCGGAAGGCGGCCGCGGTCGACCCGGAGATCCGGAGTTCGAACCTGAAGCGTCTGCGCCGTATCGAAGGCCAGGTCCGCGGGCTGCAGAAGATGGTGGAGGAGGACCGGTATTGCGCGGACATCCTCGTGCAGATCTCAAGCGTCCATGAAGCTCTGCGCGCGGTGGGGCGGGCGCTCATGCGTAACCATCTGAGACACTGTGCGGCGAAGGCGATATCGAGCGGCTCGCCGGGCGAGGCGGACTCGATGTACAGCGAATTGCTCGATCTGATTTACCGGCATTCGCGGTGACAGGCGCGCCCGACTCGATCAAAGCGTTCGACGGGGTTGTAATCGGCGGCGGCGCGGCCGGCCTGATGTGCGCGATCGCCGCGGGACGGCGCGGCCTGCGAATTGTGGTGATCGAACACGCCGCGGACATCGGGAAGAGAATCCTGATCTCGGGCGGAGGACGATGTAACTTTACAAACCTCCACTGCTCGCCGCGGAGTTTTCTGTCGGCGAATCCTCACTTCCCCAAGTCCGCGCTCGCACGATATACGCCGGCGGACTTTATTGCGTTGGTCGAAAGGCATGGCATTCCATACCACGAAAAGACACTCGGACAACTATTCTGCGACCGCTCGGCGCACGACATCGTTCGAATGCTCCGGAGGGAGTGCGATGAGGCGGGTGTCCGAATCGTCACCGGTTGCCGTGTGACCGAGGTGAGGCGGCCCTCGGAGTTCGTGTTGGAGACGAACAGAGGCGAGTTCCGCGCTCCGGCGGTGGTGATTGCGACAGGCGGCCTCTCGATCCCTAAAATGGGCGCGACAGACTTCGGATACCGCGTGGCGAAGCAGTTTGGCGTCAAGGTGCGGGCTTGCCGCCCCGCGCTCACGCCGCTGCTGGTCGAAGGCTACCGAGAAATTAGCGGAGTGGCCACCGATGTTGCCGCGGCCGCCGGCGGGCACGAGTTTCGCGAGCGGATGCTGTTCACGCATCAGGGGCTGAGCGGGCCCGCGATCCTCCAGGTCTCGTCCTACTGGAAGCCGGGGACGAGCGTGCGAATCGACCTTCTGCCGAGGGTGGACATTATGGCGGAACTGATAGCGCGAAGACTCGAGAGGACGGAGACGAAGACCATCGTAGCGGCGCATCTGCCGAAGCGGCTCGCCGATTTGTGGTTCGAACGCAATGTTCAATCGAGGCCCGTGATGACGGCTTCTGATAGAGAACTGGAGCGGCTGGCCCGAGCGCTTCACGGCTGGGAGATTCTGCCGCGCGGCGTCGCGGGTTACGAAAAGGCGGAGGTTACGGCGGGCGGCGTGGACACGGATGAACTCTCGGCGAAGACTCTTGGGGTGAGAGCAGTGCGCGGATTGTACTTCATTGGAGAAGTGGTGGATGTGACCGGGCACCTCGGCGGATTCAATTTTCAGTGGGCATGGGCGTCGGGCCATGCAGCCGGGGAGTCGCTCTAGGTCATGAAGGCCGTCGGCGAGGAATCGCCACCGGCGTAAACTGTATTAACAGGCTGTCGCATCGCATCCTCTTGATCAAAGTGCATTTCGCACAGCGTAGCCGGGGCCTGACAGCTAGCGACTCCGATTCGAAAACGATCTGCCAGCCGATGGTTAAACAATCGAACTGAGATCAAAGGAAGCCACACCGGCGCTCGAATCCTTCACGATCCCCCTGTAGTACGAAGAGGTAGACCGGACCGGGTTCGCGACCTGGCGGAGGCGCGGGCGAGGATCGGCGCATTCCAGGAGGGTGTGTACAGCGAACGGCGTTTGCACTGGTCCCTGGACTATCTGGCGCCGAACGAGTTCGAGCGCCGGCCTGCCGCACCCAGCCCCATCCCAGGAGGCGTATGGGTTTTCTTATGCATTGACAATCCATCGGCCCGATGGTGTCAGCCCGACCATTCCCGGTGGGAGCCAAATCCAGAGGCCGGTCCCTTCTCATCCGACCCAGGCGGGTGATTCAAGTTCCGGTTGACGGATCGCGATAATTGTCATCCTCGGCCGCCCTCCAGTCCCCCAGTTCGGCGACGGCGAAGCCCGGGCAGCGAAACGGCGAAAGCCAATTGGCGGCCGTCCACGAGGCCTCGACGACTTGATACAATCACCACAAGCGGGAGTTTGAAACGGCTTCCCGGAATCGACCGTAAGGATAATCCATGTCTCGTCTGCTACCTCTCGGAATTTTTGCCTTTCTTTTCCAGTTTGCCGCCACCGGTCAGGAATTTCGAGGATCGCTTCAAGGCCAAGTTGCCGATCAGACCCAGAGTGCCATTGCTGGAGCTGAGGTGACGGTGAAGAACATCGGCACCTCCGTCGAACGCAAGACCACGACCGACGATCAGGGCCGATACATCTTTCAATTCCTGCCTCCCGGCAAGTATTCTCTCGCGACGCGCGCACAAGGCTTCAAGCAGGACATGCGGGAGAACCTTGAGATCAGCCTTAGCGAAAACATCCGCCTGGATGTCGCGCTCGCTATTGGCGATACCGCGGAAACCGTCACGGTCGCGGGCGAAGTCAGCACCCTGCAAACGGAGAACGCGGGCCTTGGCTCAGTCCTCCGCCAGGACATCATCAACTCACTACCCTTGAAAGGCCACTCGAGCCTGTTCATGTTCACGCTGGCGACGGGCGTCGTGAACAATCGCTATGGCGAAGATACAAGGCCCAACGATACGATCACCAACGTCAGCTACACCTCCAACGGCTCCCCTGTCGCTTCGGGTGACGTCAGCGTGGACGGCGTCGCAAACACCGTTAACGTCAATCGCGGCGTCAATATCTCGCAGTGGGTACCGGCGCGTTTCGCTGTCCAGGAATTCAAGCTTCAGACCGGAACCCTGTCCGCCGAGCATGGCCGCTCTGGCGGAAGCATCATGAGTCTCGTCATCAAGAGCGGCACCAATCAGTTCCACGGTGATGCCTATGAGTTCTTGCGCAACGCGGCGCTCGACGCAAATCTCTTCTTCAACAATGCGGCTGGACGCCGGCTTGCCCGCTATGGATCCAACACCTATGGCGCGTCACTCGGTGGTCCAATATTTCTTCCCAAGATTTACAATGGCCATAATCGAAGCTTCTTCTTTTTTAACTACGAAGGCTCCCGCGAAGGCAATGGAATCAGCCCGCTGATCAGCGTTCCCACCGCCCGCATGCGCAGAGGGGATTTCGGGGAGGTGCCCACCGCCATCTTCGACCCGCTCTCGTTGTCGAATGCCACCGGGACGCCGACGCGCACGCCGTTTCCAAACAATGTGATCCCCGCGAACGCCCAGGATCCCGTGGGCCGCAATATCATGAACCACTGGCCTGAAGCCAATCTTCCGGGCGCGGGCCGATCCTACGTGCAGAACTATGCGTTCTCCACGAAGTGGCCGCGGGATTACGAATCCATCGTAATTAAGTTCGACCAGCAAATCAGTTCCAGTAACCAGATGTTCGTCCGGGTGAACACAGGCGAGGGCCGCCTGGTGTTTCCTTTCGATTTTGACGGTATTGCCACCAGCGGCAGAAACAACGTGAAACGGCCGCATCTCGGCATTGCCATCAGCGACACCACAACCATCAGCCCGCGTACCACACTCGATATCCGGCTCGGTTATTCCCGCGGAATCGAGAACAACCGTCCCTGGTCGGATGGATTTGACCCGGTCTCCCTCGGATTCCCCTCGTCCTTCGGCGGACTGATCCAAAGCCGTGCCTTTCCTAACATCACCGTGTCCGATTTCCAGCCGCTCGCGAGCAGTCCTTACATCTTCGATCCCGGGGACACCTGGTCCCTTCAGCCGGCGATGACCCACCAGCGCGGCCGGCACCTGCTGAAGTTCGGCGGCGAGACCAGGCTGATTCGCGGCCATTTTTTTCGCAATCTCGCGCCAAGCGGGCGCTTCAGTTTTGTGCCCAATCAAACGGGCGGACCGAATGCGGCAACTCCCGCGGGTGGTTTCGGCCTGGCCTCCATGCTCGTCGGGTTTGGCTCGGGCGCGTTGCCCATCAACACCGGTGTAAGTATCCAGAACGTGTACTACGGTCTTTACGTGCAAGATGATTTCCGCGTGAACGCCAAGCTAACGCTGAATCTCGGCGTTCGGTGGGAATATGAATCCCCTCGCACGGAGCGCTACGACCGCACAGTACGCGGCTTTGCATTCGGCGCGCCCAGCCCCCTCCGCGTCGCCGGCCTCAATCTAACAGGTGGGTTACAATACGCGGGCGTAGGTGGACTCCCGCGCGGGCTTTACGATACCGACCGCAACAATTTCGCTCCGCGCATTGGCTTTGCCTATAGCCTCAGGAAAGGCACCGTTCTTCGAGGCGGGTACGCACTTAGCTACATCCCGGTTATCGGCTCCGTTCTTGCGACCGGCTATAGCAACGACACGCCCTGGGTGAGTTCCACCGACGGCGGTATCAGCGTCGTCAACCGTCTCAGCAACCCGTTTCCATCCGGTCTCCTGCCGCCAGTCGGCAATTCGCTCGGCCTTTCCACGCTGCTCGGTCAGAACGTCGATTTCGTCGAACCCTCCGACCGGGTCCCTAAGTTTCACAGCTGGAACTTCAACCTTCAGCGCGAACTGCCCTCGCGGGGTCTGATCGAGGTCGCCTACGTCGGATCCCGTGCCATCGGTCTTGTTTCGGACACAGAGCAGTTGAATCAATTACCCACCCAGTTCTTCTCGCAAGGCGCGGCGCTCACGCAGTTGGTGGAGAATCCTTTCTTCGGGACTCTGTCCGGGCCGCTCTCGGGCCGTACGGTTCAGCGCCAGCAACTCCTCCGTCCCTACCCGCAATATACGGGCGTCTCCCGGCTGAATCCGGCTTACGGCAACACCGTTTATCATTCCGTGCAGATCAAGTACGAGAAGCGCATGGCGGCCGGTCTGACCGGATTGGTTTCCTATACCATCGCCAAGAACATCGGAGATACATCGACTGCGCAGAATGCCTATGATCGCCGAGTGGAACGGGGGGTTACCAACCTCGATGTCCCTCAGCGCCTGACCATCGCGGGTGCCTGGGAGTTGCCCTTTGGCCGGGGCAAGTTTCTTGCGCCAAATGCGAACCCCGTCGTGAACTACGTCATCGGCGGGTGGCAGCTTTCCACTTTCGCCACATTTCAGGCGGGTTTTCCAACTCGCTTCGGCGTCCAGGGAGGCACTTTTCCCATCGGTGTGGGGGGAGTTCGTCCCAACGTCGTGGGCGATCCCACCAGCGGCGCAAGCGGCGAGCATGGCCAGCGTCTCGGGCGTTACTTCAATACCGATGCGTTCGTTCGCCCCCCGGACTTCACGCTGGGTAACCTTGGGTCTTACCTGCACACCGTCCGAACTCCTGGCATGAATAATCTGAATCTCACGCTCGCCAAAGATTTCAATATTGCCGAGAAGGCGGTGATGGAGTTCCGGGCGTCCATGTTTAATGCAGCAAATCACCCTGTCTTCGGCGGACCAAACACCACCGTTGGCAATGCCAGTTTCGGCCGCATTAGCGGGCAGGCGAATCTAAGCCGCCAGACCGAATTTGGTCTGCGGCTTACTTTCTAATCGCGAACCTTTTGGCGCCTTGCTGCGCTCATGTTCTTTTGTAAGGGACCACGCCCTTCGCATCTGGGGAAAAGACCCGGCGGTCCGATCTCGGGCGATCCTTCGGCGTGGCGCGGGATGCTCGCGGATAGCCCTGCGTTGGGCGGCGATGCGATGATATTCAGCTCGGCCTTTGACGCATCGAGCGCGAATGGCATGTCGTGCTCTGCGTTACCGGTTCTCGCGAATCCCGCGCCAGCGCGTACCCCCGAAAGACACCCTATCGCCGTAGTCTGGAAAAGAATGGCCAGCTAAACCATGCTCTCATGTCGTGGGAGTGGGAAGACCGATCCGGTTGCATTACAGCAATCCCTCCCGACACCGGCGGTCGTACCGATCCGCGCATCGCTGAGCCGCCGCCGGCCTCCTTTTTCCCCGTCCGCACAACGCTCCACGCCCGCCGAACCGCTATACTGGTCTTTCCCATGCAAAGAGTCCGTTTCGCGCCATCTCCAACTGGCTTTCTCCACATCGGGAGCGCCCGCACCTTCATCTTCAACTGGCTCTATGCGCGCCATAACGGCGGAGCGATGATTCTGCGCATCGACGACACCGACGTTGAGCGCAACACTGAAGCGTCCCTTGCATCCATATTCGAAGGCCTCAACTGGCTTGGCCTGGGATGGGACGAGTTGTACCGGCAGTCCGACCGGCTGGCTCTCCACCGGCAGGCCGCCGAAGCCATCTTTGCAAAGGGCCTCGCCTACCGGGACTTTACGCCGGCCACAGGCGACGAAGGCGCGAAATCGCGCGCAACCGGACCCTGGCTCTTCAACTCAGACATGAGGGAACTGGCCGCGGCAGAAAGCGATCGCCGCGCCGCCGCGGGCGAGCCGTTTGTCCTCCGCTTCCGCGTGCCGCGCGAGTCGCGTACCGCCGTCGCCTTTGCCGATGCCGTGTACGGCGGGCAATCGAAGCTTACCACCGACATCGAAGATTTCGCCCTGCTCCGTTCGAACGGGGCTCCCACCTATCACCTGGCCTCCTGTGCCGACGACGCGGACCTGCGCATCAGTTCCATCATCCGCGGCCAGGATCACCTGTCGAACACGTTCAAGCATATCCTGATCTTCGAGGCTCTCGGCGTCGAACCGCCCCGCTTCGGCCACCTCCCGCTGCTGGTGGCGCCCGATGGGGCGAAACTTTCGAAGCGCCGGCACGGTCCCGTCGTTAGCGTCACCACATACCGCGACCGTGGATTTCTTTCGCACGCCTACGTCAATTTCCTGTGTCTGCTCGGCTGGTCACCCAAAGACAACCGCGAGCAGTTGTCGCGCCAGGAATTGATCGATGCCTTCACGCTTGAGGGAGTGAATCGCGCGAACGCCGTGGTAAATTTCAGCGAGGAAGACCCCATCGACGCGAAAGCTCTCTGGCTGAATTCGCAACACTTGCGCGCGATGCCCGTGGACGAACTTGCGCCTCTGGTGCGCGCGGAACTGGAGGCCACAGGCCTTGCCGTTCCCTACGATGAGACTGGACTCCGAACCACGGTCGACGCGATTCGAAGCCGTTTCTTCACGATCAAGGATTTCCCCATTCGCGGCCGCGCCTACTTCGCCGACGATTTTCCGATCGAGGCCGATGCCCTCGACAAACTCAACAAACCCGGCGCGCGGGAGTTGCTTCGCGAACTTTCGGAGCGTCTTCAAGCGAACCCCGAATTCACGGAACAAAGCGTCGAGGCTGACCTTCGCGCACTTGCAGATGCACGCGGCGTTAAAGCCGGCGTGCTCATTAATGGGGCCCGCGCGGCTCTGACGGGACAGCCTGTCGGCCCCAGCGCGTTTACGGTGTTTACCGCGATAGGCCGGGATCGGGCCATCGCACGCCTGGGCGGAGTGTAGCGCGATGATCGTCCTCGGTATCGGCGGCATTCTCGGCCACGGCGCGGCCGCATTGGTGAAAGACGGAGAACTCGCGGCCGCGATCGAGCAATCGAAGGTCGTGCGCCGGGCCACTCGGGGCGAATTGCCCATGGAGGCCATATCCGGTTGCCTCACTCTGGCTGGAGTCTCAGCAGCGGACGTGGATACCGTCGCAATCGTGCGTCCGCTCTCGCCGAATTTCCACCTTCAACTGCGGTCCGTGTTCCCGGCAAGCCGCGTAGTCCTTGTGGAGCATCAGACTGCGCACGCGGCGTCCGCGTATCTGGCTTCGCCGTTCGAGGAGGCAACGGTCCTGACGCTCGACAGGGGCGGCGACATCCGCTGCGGCTCGCTTTGGGAGGCGGTGGACAACCGCATGGTCCTGCGGAAGGAGTTGTTCTATCCCGATTCCCTCGGCGATCTTTACGGGTGAGTCACCGAACTGCTGGGCTTTCAGGCCCGCGCGGACGAGCACAAGGTTCAGTGGCTTTCCGCTTCGGGCGACGGCCAGTTCGGCAGCCTGTTTGCCGAAATAATGCCTTTCGACCGGGAGGGCTGGCCGCGCATCGACAGGTCTTTCTTCGATGCAGGACGCCTGACCGCCGGCGGTTTCAGCGCGAAGTTCTACTCCCGCCTTGGTCTTGACGACGGGGCTCCGATTCCCGGCGAGATGCGTCCGTCGATTGCCGCGGGAATCCAGCGGGCTACGGAAGATGTGGTCGCAGCGCTCGCCGGCTCAGGCACGAACCTCTGTTTTGCCGGTGGCTTGGGGTTGAATGCGCTGCTGATCGCGTCGCTTGAACGGTCGGCGAATTTCGAGCGTGTCTTCGTGCAGCCGGCCGCCGGCAACGCGGGCACTGCCATCGGCGCCGTGCTCTACGCCTGGCACACGGCGCTCGGAAACCAGGAGCGCGTCCTGATCCCCAACATGAGTCTTGGACCGGCTTTTGGGGCAGCGGAAGTCAAGCAGGTACTGGAAAACTGCAAGCTCAGTTTCCGCTACTTGTTGACAACGGGTGAACTGATCGGCAACGCGGTGAGACTGCTCGGCGAAGGCAAGATTGTCGCCTGGATGCAGGATCGTATGGAGTTCGGGCCTCGCGCATTGGGCAACCGCAGCTTGCTCGCGTCGCCGCTCGATCCCTACTCTGCGGAGAATCTCAACGCGTTCATCAAACACCGCGAAGCTTTCCGCAAGTTCGCCGCGTCGGTGCCGGCCGAGGTTGCCGCGGAGTACTTCGACGTCGGCCCCAACGCTCGATTCCTCGCGACAGCCGGCCGCGTCAGGCCCGGCCACGGCAAGACGTTCGGCAGCGCGATCCTGGGGGCGGACACGATCCGCGTTCACGCCGTCGCGCGCGAGGACAATCCGCTGTATTGGCAACTGCTCCACGCGGCCGGAGCGGCCACCGGTTTGCCAGTGCTTTACAACACGTCATTCAATCTGTTTGGCGACCCACTGGTATGCACGCCCCGAGACGCGGTGCGAAGCTTTTACTCGTCCGGGATCGACGCCATGTTTACGGGCAACTTCCTGCTGGAGAAGTAACTCGGGTCCACTTGATTTCGACACGCGGCAGGGCAAAGGTCCGGAACCACCAAACGCGCCGCCCGATCCCCCGCCGGGGCTATCTCCGCGTGGAACCGGGCCTTGCGCCCAGGTGAGGCCGGAGGGGTCTCAATCCGTTTTGTTTTGGGGATCTTCAAGGGCATTGACTGCCTCTTCTGCCACTCCCGTACTACTCTGATCCTTCTGTGACTGGAGTTGCATCGGATAGCAGCCTCCCTATTTACCTGGCCTGCAACCCTCTGCAAACTCCTGCCTCGCCGCCGTGTTAAACCTTCCGGGCGCTTCCGCTCACGACGGGAGCTATAATTGTTGTTTTAGAAGCCATTTTCCGGGCAACACCCCCAGGAGAGCCAGTGGGAAGCAACTACCGTCCTCAGCCGTCTCGAGGCGCGACACCCGCGCCGGTGATCAGCCGCGCGTCGGACCGCAACTTCGAACTCAAGTCGCTGATCCATAAGAAACTGATCGGCGTGCTGAACCTCGATCGCGTTTCTTCGATACCAAAGGACCGCGTCCGGGCGGAAATCGGCCGCGTCGTCGAGCGCCTTCTCGAAGAAGAGCGCGTGCCGATGACCACTCAGGAACAAAACCGTATCGTCGAGGAAGTGCTCGACGAGGTGCTTGGTCTCGGTCCGCTGGAGCCGCTGCTCAAGGAACCTAGCATATCGGATATCCTGGTCAACCGTTACAACAAGGTCTTCATCGAGCGGGGAGGGAAGCTGCAGGAGACCCAGGTCCGCTTCCGCGACGACGCACACCTGCTTCACATCATTGAGAAAATCGTATCGCAGGTGGGCCGCCGCATCGATGAAGCTCAACCTATTGTCGACGCCCGCCTTCAGGACGGCTCGCGCGTAAACGCCATCATCCCGCCTCTCGCGCTCGACGGCTGTTGCCTCAGTATCCGCCGTTTCGGCCGGCACGTCATCACGCAGAGCGAGATGATCCAGTACAAGACCGTGATGCCGGGCATGCTGAAGTTCCTGGCCGCTTGCGCGCAGGCGAAAACCACTATCCTGATCTCGGGCGGCACAGGCTCCGGCAAGACGACCACGCTCAACGCCCTTTCGCGTTTTATCCCGGAGGAAGAGCGCATCGTTACCATCGAAGACACCGCCGAATTGCAGCTCCAGCAGCGGCACGTGGTGAAATTCGAAACACGGCCTCCCAACCTGAATAAGGAAGGCGGCATCAATCAGCGCCAGTTGCTGCGTACCGCGCTTCGCATGCGCCCGGACCGCATCATCCTGGGCGAAATCCG
>SYKU01000243.1 GCA_005808865.1 Acidobacteriota bacterium | reverse complement strand
CGCCGCGGCAAGTGCGGCAAGCGATCGACGACTTTGTTGAAGTCTACAACGAAAAGGCAGCGCCGTTTGAATGGAAGAAGGCAGTCGTGTTCCCTTCCGGCCCCAAAGCCAAGTACTCTGACTTATGCAACTAGGTACTATGCCGAGAGTGAAGTGGCGGCCCGGCGTGCAAGATTGTGGAACCGTTGAGAACCGCAGCCGGAGGGCGTTCTGGTCGTCAACCTGCAAACGTACAGTCGCCGGATGCCAATCGACGTCCTCGGAGACCGGCTGTTGTTCGTCGAGAACAATTCGATAGAGTCCCAGGTAGCGCTCCACGGCGTTGTCGAGCCCCGCATCTTCGCGTATGTAGCTGCTCACTTGAGCGGCATCGCGGGAATCGTAGCGCCGGATTTCTTCCATTATCAATTCGGGAGAAAGAGGACGATCCAGAACCCGGAACCCGAAATTCCACCGGCGCAGTTCACGTACGTTGGCGCTGGTTACCATGGTTCCCAGCCCGCTGGTGTCGCACACGATCACGGCGCAGCCCGTGGCCATGGCCTCGAGCGCGCAGCGGGCCTTCGCGAATACCAGGTCGAAACCGGGGAGCAACCGCTCGGGGTCCCGACAAGGTTTTCCTGCGCCGCTGCCGATGACTTCCGTTTCAATGCCCAGGCGGCGGCAGGCTTCCTGGACGGGCTCGGAGTGCGTCCCTGTGCCTGCATAGTTACTGAAGACCAATGCACGGCGGGGACGCGGTGGCAGTGGAGGGCGAGGTGTGTGGCGGTTCAAATCCACGGCGTTCCGGATCACCTGAATCTGGCTATCATTTATCCAGCCGGATTCGCTCAGGCGCTCGCGGCAGAATTCGTCGACCGCAACATAGCGGCGAATGCGTGGATGGCGGGGCGGAGCATCGTGCCACCAGTACCCGCTGTGGCAGACGTGAATCGCGGAAACGCCGGGGAACCGCTGGAGCGCCTCGATAGTTTCCAGGTAATGGTGCCCGTGGATGATATCCGGAACGAAAGGCAGGTCGCCGAGACTCGAGACAAGCGGTATTCCCGCGGCGAGGACAGGGGCCCCCACGAAGCGACGGAGACGCGGAGTCCAGATCATGGGAAAGTGCCCCAGGCGAGCGAGGCGGCAAGCCAGGTCCATCGCTACGATTTCCGTGCCCGTTCGGTTGACGATTCCGATATTCGTGATCAAAATTCGCAGAGGGTCATTCCCAAACGCTGTTCTCACTGGATCTCAATCTCCATGATAACGTGGAGGAACGGTGGGAGTTTCAGTACTTACCATATCGTCTTTACTCGCCGCGGCCGATCCACGAGCCTTGGCCATCGCTGATACGTCGCGGCAGGGATTGACCTACAGCGACCTGAGGGTATTGGTGGACCGGATACACCGCATGCTGGGTCTATACCGCCTGAAATCCACAGATACCGTGGCCTTCGCCCTCCGGAATGGACCTGAAACCGCGGCGCTGTTCGTGGCGCTCGTAACCTACTGCCGTGTAGCGCCACTCAATCCAGGCGCCACCAGGGATGAGATCGCATTCGCGCTCCGCGATCTGGAGGCAACGGCGCTCGTCACTTCGAACGGCGCCCATGAGGCAATATCCGCGGCGGAGGAATGTGGCGTCCCGCGGATGCTGCTCGTACCCGCAGGCACGGGAGCCTTCGAGTTGAAGAGTGAGAGTCCGCCGCGGACTTCATTAGCGCTTCACTCGCCGCCCGGCGCGGACGATATCGCCATGCTTCTTCATACGTCCGGCACGACTGCCCGCCCCAAGCTCGTGCCCATCACGCAGCGAAACCTTGCCCTTTCGACCCGCGGAGTCGTCGACTCGCTGCAACTCTCACCATCCGACACGTGCCTCTCGCTCATGCCGTTGTTCCACGTTCACGGAATTGTCGCGGGGCTCCTCGCTTCCCTGGCCGCCGGTGCGGCTGTGTGTGTCGCTCCAGGGTTTAAGGCGGCCGCATTTTTCTCCTGGCTGGATTCCTCGCGGGCGACCTGGTATACCGCCGTCCCAACCATTCATCAGGCAATTCTCGTGCGAGCGCGCCACAACAGGGATGCGTTAGACCGCAGCAAGCTGCGGTTCATCCGCTCATGTTCATCCGCCCTTTACCCAAGCGTTTACAGCGAACTTGGTTCCGTTTTTGGAGTACCCGTACTCAACGCTTACGGCATGACGGAGGCGGCGCACCAGATCTCGAGTGTGCGATTGCCGGGCGCCCCTTGTGCGACGGTGGGGCACGGCAGCGGTCCGGAGATTGCCATCATGGATTCACAGGGCGGCCTGCTTCCTCCAGGGGAAGTCGGCGAGATCGTCCTGCGCGGCGAGCAGATCATGACCGGCTATCTCCAGCCTGAAGGCGCCAATGAGTCCGCATTCCGCAACGGCTGGTTTCGAACCGGAGACGAAGGATTCCAGGATTCCGACGGCGCGCTCTTTCTGGTTGGCCGTTTGAAGGAGATGATCAATTGCGGGGGCGAGAAGATCTCTCCTCACGAGGTTGAGGAAGCATTGCTGCTCCACCCCGGCGTGGATGAGGCCGTCGCCTTTGCCTGGCCGCATCCGATGTTGGGAGAGGCGGTTGCGGCAGCCATTGTGATCCGCGAAGGCTGGCAGGTCGGGGAACGCGATCTGCTGCGTGCGGCGTCCCAACGTCTCTCACGCCGCAAGCTTCCTGGCCGGCTGTTTTTTGTGACGGAGATCCCGCGTGGACCTACAGGGAAGTTACAGCGCATCGGCATGGCGGAGCGCCTGGGGGCTGTCGCACCGTGTCCTGTGATAGCCTGAGACTCTATGCGGCGCCTGGCCATTTTTTCGACTTTCCTTGTTTTGATCCTGGTGGCGTTTCACCGCCAGGGAGCGAGCCAATCCAGCCTGACACAGAGACTCGCTCCCGACGTCTATTGGCGTGCCGCCGAACCGGCGAAGCGCATCATTGCCAACGCGGGCTGGGTGGTTTTTCGCGACTACGTTCTGGTTATCGACGCGAACTATCCCTGGGGCGCGCGCGCCATTCTCGAAGACATCCGTGCAACCACGAACAAGCCCATCAGGTTCGTCTTCGACACGCACTATCACGGAGATCATGCGCACGGGAATGGAGTGTTTGTCGACGCCGGAGCGACCATCGTTTGCTCCGCCGATTGCATCGCGGAATCAAGGCGTAAGAACCCGAGGGCCTGGGAGAATTCCGCGGCGGACTACAAGAACGAGAAACTCGAACATCCTCAGATCGGCTTCCCGGACAAAATGGTATTCGACGATGGGACGCATCGCGTGGAACTGATCAAGGTGGGCCCGGGGCATACGATGGGGGATTCCGTCGCGTGGCTGCCGAAGGAGCGCATCCTGTTCACCGGCGACCTCTGCGTGAATCAGCGGCCTGGGAACAACGTCGCCGATCCGGATGCCGATCCGGACAACTGGGTGCGCGCTCTCGACGCCTTGTCGTTGTACGAGCCTTCCCAGGTTGTACCGGGCCATGGCGGGTTGGGTGGAAAGCCGGCGCTCGCGGGCCAGCGCGCGTATCTCGCGGCCATGATTGCAGGCGTTCGCAGCGGCATCGCGCGGGGTGAGTCCGCGGACCAGCTTGCCGAGTCGCTCGATCTGACGCCCTACGCGCCGTGGGGTGCGGATAAGGCGCGAAATATTCCGTCGATTAGGGCGGTCTACGCCAAGTTCAAGAAGTAGCGCAAGGCGCTTGCCCGGTCTCGGTGGTATCAGCGTGCAACGAACGTGCTCCTGATCTCGCCAATAACCTCTTCGCCGCTGCCGGCCGCGCTCTTACCGTCCACGAGAATATTCCGATGATCTCGTCATCAATTACCCGAGTCCTCAATCTTAGGGTACAATCGATTCGTGTATCGGATTTCCGCGATCTTCGTGCTGGCGGTGATCGGCTTCTCGCTGATTCCATCGGCTCTGTTCGCGGAAAAGTCTACAGAACTGCCGGCCTGCTGCCGCCGCGATGGTAAACATCACTGTGCGAGCATGGCGGCCCAGCACGCGACGCCATCCGGAGCCATGCTGGCGGCGCTTCGAATGAAGTGCCCGTTATTCCCCTCGGGCAGCGCCGTTCCGGCTTCCGGAAACGCCGCTACACCAGCAGCCCCGTATGTCTACATCGCCCCGGTCGCCGATTATCTTACCGCGGCGGAGCAGACCGAAGCGCATTATCGCATCTCCTCCAGCCGCTCCTCCCAAAAGCGCGGACCTCCCTCTCTCCTGTAATCCCCTTACTGCAGGCGCCCTTGGATCGGGGCGCGTTTGGGTTTTCTCAGGAGACACTAATGTTTCGGTGTTCGTTGTATTGTCTGGCGGCCGCTGCCATTGGAGGTGCGTCCGCGCAGGAGACGATTCATCACGCGAGCGTAAGCGGACGGGTTTCGGACCCGTCGAGCGCGGTCGTCGAAGGCGCGAAGGTCACGGCGCGGCAGGTCGAGACGAAGATCACAAGCTCCGCAGCCACGGATCGCGAGGGCCGTTTTCGCTTCCCATATCTTAAGGTTGGACCTTACGAGATCCAGGTCAGCCACGCCGGCTTTGCCGACGCGGTGCGGTCCCTGACCCTAAACGCCGGCGCGGCTCACGACCTGGCCTTTGGACTCGTGGTCGGATCGGCCGACGCGAAAGTGACCGTGGTGAGCGAATCGGCCGTGCTCGAAGCCGCGCGCAGCCAGATTGCGGGCACGGTATCGCAAGCCGAAGTACGCAACCTGCCGCTCAACGGGCGCAGCTTTCTCGACCTTGCGCTGCTCGTACCTGGTGTTTCGCCGACGAACACCGGCAGCAATCAGCTCTACGCCGAGACATCGGCTGTTCCGGGGCAGGGAATTTCCGTCGGCAGCCAGCGTAACTTCTCGAACAACTTCGTGGTCGACGGCCTCTCCGCAAACGACGACGCGGCGGGATTGAGCGGAGTCTTCTACGGACTGGACACGGTGCAGGAAGTCCAGGTAGTGACCTCAGGTGCGCAGGCGGAGCTAGGCCGCGCGCTCGGCGGCTTCATCAGCGTTGTCACGAAGAGCGGCACCAATACGCTGCACGGCGACCTCTACGGATACTTGCGCAATCAGCGATTGAACGCGGCGAATCCGCTTTCGAACGCGAAGCTGCCCGTGACGCAGGCCCAATACGGAGCGAGCGTTGGCGGACCTGTTACACGCGAGCGTACCTTCTACTTCGCCAACTTCGAACAGCGCCAGTTGAATCAGAGCGGGCTGATTACCATCACTCCCGCCAATGTCTCAGCGATCAATGCTCGCCTCGCCGCGAGCGGGTTCCGGGGCGCTCCTATTGCGACGGGCATCTATCCGAATCCCTCCCACACCACGCACGTCATGGGAAAGCTCGACCATCAGTTTAACGGAAGGGACCAGTTCGCCCTCCGCTACAGCCTCTACGACGTAAACAGCCGGAACTCGCGGGGGGCAGGGGCATTGAGCGCGGCGACCGCCTCCTCCGGGCTGGACAATTCCGATCACACAATAGCCTTCAGCAATATTTTCACGCTGTCCGCGAAGACGGTGAATGAAACCCGCGCGCAGTTCACGCACAGCGACCTGCTTGCGCTGCCGAGCGATCTGGCCGGGCCCGTGGTCAGCATTTCCGGCGTCGCTACGTTTGGCCGTCTTTCGGGATCCCCCGCCGGACGCCTGAACAGACTGTACGAAATCGTCAACAATGTTTCGCATCAGGCCGGTGCGCATGCCATCCGGGCCGGCGTCAACTACCTCCATAACGACACCACCATCACCTTCCCACGGTCCATTCGCGGCAGCTACGCCTTCTCTTCGATCGCCAACTTCCTGCAAGGCACATATAACAACTCCGGCTTTACGCAGACGTTCGGCAACACGGTTGTTCCTCAGACGAATCCGAATACCGGTTTTTACCTTCAGGATGAGTGGAAGTTACGCCCGTCGCTAACGCTCAACGCGGGCATTCGTTACGACCTCCAATTTCTCGAATCGATCTCGACGGACAAGAACAACTTCTCGCCCCGTGCAGGCTTCGCGTGGTCGCCGTTTGCGTCGAGGCGAACGGTCATTCGCGGCGGATTCGGATTGTTCTACGATCGGATTCCCCTGCGCGCGCTCGCCAACGCGCTTCTGTCCAGCGGGAACACAACCGCGCTCACGCCCTCAAGCCAGGTGAGCGTCAGCCTGTCGCCGGCCCAGGTTGGAGCGCCGGTGTTTCCCAATGTGCTCTCCACTCTGCCCGCGGGAGTGCTTGCGAACTTCACGACGATGGATCCGCGGATGCAGAACGCCTATGCGACGCAAGGTAACGTCGAGTTCGAACGGCAACTGAGCGCAAACAGCAGCTTCAGCGCCGCCTATCAGCGCTTGCGCGGCATTCATCTGATTGTTTCCATCAACCAGAACGTTCCCTCGTGTCTGGCGGCGGGCGCGAACAACGGATGCAGGCCGAATCCCACTTTCGCGAACAACAGTCAGTACCGCTCGCAGGCGGACTCGCGCTACGACGGCATGCATCTCTCGTTCCAGCAGCGCGCCTCGCGCTTCGGAAGCTACCGAATATCCTATGCGCTCTCGCGGTCGCGAAACAACGTTGGCGAATTTTTCTTCAGTTCTCCGATCGATCCGTTCAACATCTGGCGCGACTACGGGCGTTCCGACGACGATCAGCGCCACCGCGTCGTCTTTAACGGCGAAGTCCATTCCTCCATGGGCGCGTCGCGCGGATTTTGGCAGCACGTCAGTCACGGATTCCGGTTGAGCGGTATTCTGCAATACTATTCCGCGTTTCCGCTAAACCTGACGACGGGATCGACGACCATTCAAGGCACGACGGCGCGGCCTGCCGTTGGCGGCGAATTTATCAGTCGCAACGCCGGAACCGGTTCGGATTTCTTCGGCGTGAACACGCGCGTGAGCCGTGTGTTTACGATCTCCGAGAGCCTGCGTCTCGAAGCCATGGGAGAGGCGTTCAATCTGCTCAACCACCGCAATAACCTGACGAAGAACGGTGTTTTCGGCGCGGGCGCGTATCCGGCGAGCCCGTCGGCCTCGTTCGGCCAAGTCACGTCGGTCCAGGATCCCAGAGGAATTCAGTTCGCTCTGCGGCTGCGGTTTTAAGAAGAAGGAAAAAACATGCTGCTTCCGGCTCTGCTCTTATCTATCGTGCACGTCCAACCCGGAGATACGGGCGTTCCGTACCGCCAACCGCAACTCGCCGCCGCGCATGGTCTGGTGGCGATGACGTTCGGAGGCGGTTCCTCCATCTACTTCACATCGTCGTCCGACCAGGGCCGGACCTTTCTACCGCCCACGAAAGTGGCTGAAACAGGGGCCCTGGCGCTCGGGCGGCATCGCGGTCCGAGAGTCGCGATCCTCAACGGCGCGGTCGTGATAACGGCCATTGCGGGCAAGAAGACTGCGACGGGAGCGCACGCGCACGGACTTCCCGAAAACGGAGACCTTATGGTTTGGCGTTCGATTGACCGCGGAAAGACGTGGACGCAAACCGGCATTGTCAACGACACCGACGGCGCGGCACGCGAGGGGCTTCACGCGTTGGCGGCAGGTCCGAACGGCAGCCTGTTCGCCGCGTGGCTCGATTTGCGGGCAGCCGGCACGCAGTTGTACGGCTCGTCGTCCAAGGACGGCGGCCTGACGTGGTCGAAGAACGTTCCGATCTATTCATCGCCCGGCGGCACGATTTGCCAGTGCTGCCATCCTGCGCTCTCGATCGACGAAACTGGCCGCGTTTGGGTGATGTGGCGGAATGCGCTCGATGGATCGCGCGATCTTCACATAACGAATTCGGCCGACGGCGTTCACTTCGAGACAGCGCAGCGGCTTGGCGTGGGCACGTGGAAGATCAACGCGTGTCCCATGGACGGCGGTGGTTTCGCCGTCGAGAAGGGGCTTGTCACCTCGGCATGGCGCCGGGAAGAGGATGTCTTCCTCACCGGTCCGAATGGCGAGGAGAGGCGCGTTGGTGCGGGGAAGGACGTCGCCCTTGCGCGCGCGAAGCGCGGAACTTACGTGGCTTGGACGAAAAGCGGAGCGATCGAACTCCTGAAGCCGGACGCAGCCGCGGCGGAGCAACTGACGCCGAAAGGCGGGTTTGCGACGCTGCTGACTCTGCCTGACGGGAGCGTGCTTGCGGCATGGGAAACCGGAGAAACGGTGGAGACAAAGCGGATCGACTGACATTCGAGTGGCGGGGATTCGTACGCTATGTCACCGGAGCCTTAGTGTTCCAGATCTTCGCGGCTCCCCCGCGGGGCACCGTCAGCGATTCAGCCGGTGCGACGGTCCCTGCCACCTGAATTTAGCTTGTCACCGAAGCCGGCAACATCAGGCACGTGAAGGGAATCCACGCGGCCCTTACTCTCACCCTCATGCCGCCGGGCTCCCACCGGACGACAGTAGAAAGCACCGGCCCTCGAACCCCGGTTCGCTCGGGGATGGCGCTGCATGCGGAGCATTCCGGCCGGCCGAAAGGGCCAAACCGAGCGGCGCGCCCCAGACCGCGGTTTGAAAGTCTGACTAAAGTGACCTCCAGTTGAAGCGCGTCGACTGCGGTGAGCAGTTCACTGGGCTGCCCGTGAGTTGGCGGCTTACCGGAATGATTTCTTTCTCAAATTCGCCTCCAAACACCCCAAAAACATCTCCTCGATAGGTGCGCGAACGATGCCATCTGAAGCATAATAGTTCCCAGTATGCGAACTCTTGCGATGATCGGTTTGGCCGCCGCGCTTGCTGCGTGGCCCCTGGCGGCGCAGCACGAAAAGGACGGAGAAAAGCCGAAAAACCCGGCGATCGGCGATCCAAAAGCAATCGCGGCGGGCCAGACGTTGTTTGCGAACGGGTGCGCCGCCTGCCACGGGAACGAGGGGCAGGGAGGACGAGGCCCCAACCTGCGCGAACGCGTCTTCTGGCATCCGCTCGAAGACGATACGCTGTTCGCCGCCATCAAGAAAGGCGTGGGCGGCGGAATGCCCGGCGCGAACCTGCCCGACTACCAGACATGGCAAGTCGTGGCCTTCGTGCGGTCCATGACTTCACCCGCCATCGAGAATCCGCCTCCGGGTGACGTAAAGGCCGGCGAAGGGCTATTCTGGGGCAAAGGCACTTGCAGCAACTGCCACGCGATCGCCGGCAAGGGAAGCGCTTTTGGTCCCGATCTTGCGAACGTCGCGGCCATGCGGCCTGCGCTTGATATCCGGCAATCAATTGTCGATCCCGATGCCGATGGAGCCCCTGGCTATCGCGGCATGACGGTGGTGATGAACGACGGCAGCACGCTCAAGGGCGTCGCGCGGAACCGCACGAACTACTCGCTTCAACTCCAGGACGCCAAGGGAAATCTGCACCTGCTCCCGGTCGCCTCCATACGGGAGATCACCACCAGGAAAGGCTCGCCGATGCCGAAGGATTTCGGCACGCGTCTGAGCAAAACGGAAATCGACAATCTGGTGGCATATCTGGGGCGGCAGAGCGCTCGCCCGTCGGCGGTGAAAAAATGAAGGGTGAAATGAAAGGCACAATGCGAAATCGGCTCTGGCTCGGTCTGGCTTTCGCGGGAATCGCCGCCGCGCAAGTGAAGTACGAGGACATACTCAAAGGTCCGGGCGATAACTGGCTTACTTACGCCGGGGACTATCAGGGCAACCGGCACAGCCCCTTGAAACAGATCACGACCGCGAACGTCGGATCCCTAACCCCAAAGTGGGCATACCATGTGCCCAAGGCCAGCGGGCTGAGGACCAATCCCATCGTCTACGACGGAGTGATGTACATAACGAATACGAACGAGATGAGGGCGCTCGACGCGCGCAGCGGCCGCCTTATCTGGAGCTTTAAGGACAGCCAGTCGAAGAAGGATGGAGCGAACCGCGGCGCGGCGATCCTCGGCGATCGAGTCTACTTCGTCACGGCCGACGTGCATCTTGTCGCTCTCGATAGAAGGACGGGCGCCGTCATCTGGCAGAAGAAGTACGGCAACGTCGAAGACGGGCTGTATGCCTCGGCTGCGCCGCTGGTGTTGAAGAATCTGGTTCTCGTCGGAGTCGCCGGCGGCGATACCGGAATGCGCGGATACATCGCGGCGTTCACGGCGGACACGGGCGAGGAGAAATGGCGCACCTACACGATCCCCGCGAAGGGCGAGCCAGGTTCGGAAACATGGGGAAACTACATCGAATACGGTGGCGGGGGCACCTGGCTTTCAGGAACGTTCGACCCCGCCCTGAACTTGATTTACTGGACCACCGGAAACGCCTGGCCCGACTTCTACGGCGAAAACCGCAAGGGCGACAACCTCTACTCATCCTCGCTGCTTGCGCTCGACCCCGACACCGGGAAGATGAAGTGGTACTTCCAGTTCACGCCGCATGACACACACGATTGGGACGCGCAGTCGTGGCCCGTGCTGATCGACGCACAGGTAAAAGGGAAGATGCGGAAGCTCGTGCTTCACGCCAATCGCAACGGGTTTTTCTACGCGCTCGACCGGGTGACTGGAGAATACCTCCAGTCGAGCCGCCTGGTCGAGAAACTCGATTGGGCGTCGGGAATCGACGCCAAGGGCCGCCCGATTGTGTTGCCCGGCACGGACCCCACGCCGAGCGGAAATCGCACCTGTCCCGGAGTACGTGGCGCAACCAACTGGATGTCGCCTTCCTTCAATCCGGTGACGGGGTTGATGTACGTTGTGACACTTGAGCAGTGCGACATCTTTACGAGTTCCTCGAAGGAACCGGAACCAAAAAAGAACTTCTCCGGCGGCGGCGCGGGCCCGAAACCGAACGAGATCGGACAGTTCTTCCTGCGGGCATTTGATCCGAAGACGGGCTTGAAGAAGTGGGAGTACCCCATGACCGGACCGGGCGAAAGTTGGGCTGGAACCGTTTCGACCGCTGGAAACGTCGTGTTCTTCGGCGATGACGACGGACAACTGGTCGCGGTAGACGCGCGCGACGGGAAGCATCTGTGGCACTTCAACATGGGCGAGGGGCTGACGGCATCGCCGATTACGTACGCGGTGGACGGGAAACAGTATGTCGCGATCGCGTCCGCGACAGCGATTTTTTCCTTCGGCTTGCACGAGCCTATGAAGCCGGTCCCGATGCCGAAAATCAACGTGGAGTAGGGAGATCGACAACGGATGGAGCAACTTAAGACACTGATACGGGAGATTCCGGATTTTCCAAAACCGGGCATTCTGTTCTACGACATTACGACGCTGCTGAAATCCCCGAGCGGCTTGCGTGGTGTCATTGACGGAATGGTGGACCGGTACGAAAATGCCTACGCGGATTTGGTGATCGGTGTGGAGGCGCGAGGCTTCATCTTCGCTCCGGCCATCGCGTACGCCCTGGGAGCGGGCTTCGTCCCCGTACGGAAACCAAAGAAGTTGCCGGCCGAATGCAGCCGCGTCAGCTACGATCTGGAATACGGGCAGGATACGCTCGAAATGCACAAGGATGCGATCGCACCGGGCCAGCGCGTGCTCATTGTCGACGATCTGCTGGCGACCGGAGGCACGGCTCAGGCCGTGGCGCGGCTTGTCACGGAGGCGGGCGGCGTCGTGGCGGGCATCGGCTTCATCGTGGAACTGACCTTCCTTGATGGGCGCTCGAAGCTCGCGGGCTATGACGTATTCTCGCTTCTTCAATACGGCAAATGAGCGGCGCGGCGAAGCGGGTGCGCCTTCGCGCCCTCGCCAAGATCAACCTCGACCTGCGCGTGTTATCAAAGCGGCCGGATGGATTCCACGAAATCCGGACGGTGTTCCAGACGATTTCGCTTGCCGATTCGATCGAGATCGCGTTTTCGCCCGCGCGCAAGACCTCGATCGAGCTCGATCAGGATGTCGAGATCCCTGGAAACTTGATGGTGCGGGCGGCGTCTGTTGTCCTTGAAGCCATGGGAAAGACCGGCCGCGTCATGATGAAGCTCCGCAAGCAGATCCCTGTTGGCGGAGGCCTCGGCGGCGGATCAAGCGACGCAGCCGCGGTCCTCAGAGCCTTGCCGGTACTTGCCGGAAGGGTGGTTCCCACGCCGCTACTGGTGCGTCTGGCTTCCGCCCTCGGCAGCGACGTTCCATTTTTCCTTTTCGGAGGGAAAGCCGTGGGGATCGGACGCGGCACGGAGTTGTTCCCCTTGCCGGACGGGAAGGCGAGGTCCGCGGTAGTGGTGACGCCGGGCATCCAGGTCTCGACCGTGGCGGCGTACCGCGACCTGGGCGCGCTCCTGACGCCGGAATCCAGCCGGCAGGGACAGGATGGCTTCTCCACCGCTGTCTGGGGCAACGAGGGCGCGATGCGCAACGATTTCGAGCGCGTCGTGTTCCAGCAGCAGCCGCAGTTAGCGGCGATCAAGCAGCGCCTGGCCAAAGCCGGCGCAATGCCGGCGATGTTGAGCGGGAGCGGTTCCGCTGTCTTCGGGTTGTTTCGCTCAAAGGAAGACGCGCGGCGGGCGTGCAAGTCGCTGGGCGATACCGCTCAAGCGGTTTCGCTGGTCAGCCGCCAACAGTATGACGCCATTTGGAAGCGGCAGCTGGGGCGGTAGCAGTGGAGATCTTCGCCGAACTCGCCCGGGCCAAGGGCCAGTCAGGAAATAACTATTCCAAGTCCGCACACGGAACTGTCTCCGAATTGCAACAACAGGATCGAAAAACTTCCAACGGCCGGCTCCAGCGAACGGGCAAAAGCGGCAGACGACAAAAGGCGATCGTCTGCCCCACCGCATTCCGCAGGTTTTTCATGAAATTTCGCGGGCCGCCGCAGCCCTCCCCAACAGGCGATAAAAAACGATCGCTTACCCCACCGGCCCCCAATTGCAACAGTTGTTTCATGACGGCACTAACCAGCCAGCGGATAGCCCAGCGTTTCCGTCAACCACTCCCGATTCTTCCGCAGCTCCGCGGTGAGTCTCGCGCACAACTCCCCGCGCGCCGCAAACAGACGGTAGCCGCCCTTCGGACGCAAGTATCCGCGGGCCTCAGGATGCTTTTCAAACAGCGCCTCCTCTCCAAGCTCCGCGGCGATTCGCGCCCACCGCGAGCGATTGTCGAGCAGCGCTTTCACCAGGAACGGCATGACGGTCGAGTAGTCCGCCTGCATGCTCTCGGTGGTATTTGTGTAAACGTCCTTGTCCACCTTGCCCCACGTCACCGCCTCGGCCGGCGGGCACGACGAGAGCGACCCGTCCGTTACCGGCGCGGTTACGATCTGAACGTCAAACAGGTAACCGCGAACGTTTGGCAGACCGAGAATCTGTCCCAGGGCCGGCTCTGGCTGAAGGTTGTAGTTCTTCGGCACACCGCCACCCAGCACCAGTGTCGCCAGCGCGTGGACCGGGTTGTCGAACAGACCCCACCGGTGATAGGCACAGGCTTCGAAAACTTCCCCGTGCAGATCTAAATCGAACGCGTAGGAGTCAATCATACCCGCCTGCCGCATCGCCCAGAGCTTCATCGAATTAAGGAACACGCTGCCATCGGCCGGCGCACCCACCAGTACCGGGATCGCAAGGCGGTGGCACGTGGCAAGCAGGCCCTCGGCGACGCCGTTGGCGCGTTCCTGTGCGGCGTATAGCGCGCCCAGAAGGTGGCGCATCTCCGTTCCCGTCATCTTCTTCTGAAACTCGGGCCGCAACAGGCACGCTGTGATGAAGCGGTCCTGATCGAGGAGCACGCCCTCGTCAAACGCCATGTCGGTGACGCGGATCGTGCCTTCCTCGCGCAGCGCGGCGTCGTCGGTCCAGATCGGCACCTCGTGAACCGGGCCGTCTTTGTAGGCGTCCAGGCTGCGGTGGCCGTCGTGATAGCAAACCGCATCGGTAGTGCTCAGGTACGCGACCCAGCCCGTTTCAAGGAGCGGGATGAGCCACGATAGGTGCTGGCCCGACACGGTTACCGGACCCGAGACGGCCAACGTAAGCGGGCAGCCGGCGCCGACCGCCCGGTCGAGAATGGTGTAGACGCGGCGAAGAAAAGCTCCGCCAAACGCCGGAAGGCAATGCGTAAACAGCTCGTGCAACGAGTCGCACTCGTCGACGCGGCGTACGTTGACTTGCCTTCTATCCTTGCACTTTACTACTGGATTTGACATGGCGATCGGTTGCCTTGAGCATTAAGAACAGTAACAAAAAAAGCACGAGGGCGGCCAGTCCGAGTTGTTTGCCGTGCGCCCGCAGCCACGTCCAGGCGTGTTCGCCCATTTGCGCGCCGAGGTAGGCTTCGCCGCCGTAACGCACCGCTCGCGCCGCGATCATTGCCAAAACAAATGGACCCGCCGGCGTTCCAAGAGCCCCGGAACTGACAATAAACGCCTTCGTTGGCAGCGGAATCACGGGAACCAGAACCGTAACGAACGTGCCGGCGAGCCCGTAGCGCGCGTACCACGCCCGGAGGCGCCGGGTCTTGTCCGGAGGAAAAGCACGGTCCAGAAAAGCCCTCCCGCCGTGCCGCGCGAGGTAGAAAAGGAAGACGCACCCTGCCACGGATCCCGCGGTTGCGCTCAATGCGTAGAGATGCGCGTGCCCCGGATCCTTCGCGGCGAGCAGGAGAATTAGCGCGTCGACGCCCTGTGGCAGCGGGAGGCCCGCCGAATCGATCAAAGCGATAACGAACAATCCGGGCAGCCCACATGCCATGATGAGGGAAATGGCTTTGGCCAGCAACCTCAATGTTAACGTAATGTCCTGTCAGGAAATAGCTGTTCCAAATCCGCACGTAACCACCCGCCGTCGAACATGAAAATCACTGAGTTTCTCGGGCTGAAACGGAACATCGTGATTCTGCTGGCCGTCGTCGTACTGATTGGCGCGGGCGAAGAGACGTGGATGCGCTTCCTCCCGAAATATCTGGAGTCGCTCGGCGCGACCGCGCTGCTCATCGGCGTCTTCGACGCTCTCAGAACCTTTCTCGGCGCCGTCTACGCCTACCCGGGTGGCCTGGCGGTCGACCGATGGGGACACCGGCGCGCGCTTCTGGCGTTCAACGCGATCTCTATTTGCGGATACGCGATCGCCCTCGCCGTACCGCATTCGGCGGCCGTCATCGGCAGCATGTTCCTTTTCTTCGCGTGGAGTACGCTATCGCTTCCGGCGATGTTTTCCGTGGTTGGATCGAACCTCCCGGAAGACAAACGCACCATGGGAATCGGAGTGCAGGCGCTGGTGAAACGCCTTCCCATTCTGATTGGCCCCGTTGTGGGTGGCATCCTGATCGACCGGCTTGGAGTGCGCGGCGGCGTCCAGGCGGGGTTTGCCGTCTCCATCGTGTTTGGCGTCATCAGCCTGATCTTGCAGACTCGCCTCACCGATACGCGTATCGCAACTCCCGCGTTCGGCGGCGGCCTTATCCGGACGGTTCGCGCGTTCGATCCGAAGCTGAAGCGCCTGCTCCTCAGCGATATCCTGATTCGCTTCTGCGAGCGCATCCCGTACGCCTGGATCGTAATCTATTCGATGGACCGGGTCGGCGTGTCCGCCACTCAGGTGGGGCTGTTGACGTCCATCGAAATGCTGGCCGCGATCGTCTGCTTCGTCCCCGTGGCATACCTTGCGGACCGTCACGGCAAGGAGCCGTTCGTGATCGTGACGTTCGTGTTCTTCACGGTGTTCCCGCTCTCCCTTCTCGTTTCGGACAGCTTCCCGCTGCTCGCGTGCGCCTTCGCCATTCGCGGACTCAAGGAGTTCGGCGAACCGGCGAGGAAAGCTCTCATCATTGCCTGTTCCCCCGAGCCTCAACGGGGCGCCACGATCGGCGCCTATTACCTGATCCGCGATGTTCTGGTCACCGCGGGGTCCTTCCTGGGAGCCGCTTTATGGAATGTGTCGCCGGAAGCCAATTTTCTGGCCGCCGCCGTTCTTGGAGGCGCGGGTACTTTGTACTATTCCTGGACCCAGTTGGGGAGGGCCGCGGCGGCCACCGAAATTTCATGAAAACCCTGCGGAATGCAGTGGGGCTCTTGGCCGCTCGCTGGAGCCGGCCGGTCGAGGGTTTTTCGACCCCGCTCCGCCCGCGTTCCGCGCCGTTGTCACGGACCTGACCCGAACGGACCGCGATGGCTCTATCTTGGAACCGCGGCTCCTTATCGGAAGATAAGCCGGCTCAGAGCGCGCGGCTGCCGGAACGGAATCGCGACTTTGCCGAATGAGTTGGAAGCGGCGCGGCTCCACCAGGCATCTGTTAAAATTACCTGCAAGCATGCCCGCCGAACCCACGCTCTCTGTCGGCGCCCTTGGCCGCCTCACCGCCGCGGGCGTCGCCAGCTATGTTGGCGCCATGCTGACGGGCGACGCCAACGCCGGCACTGCCCTGGGTGTTGCCCTTGCCTCGGTCGCAAGCTCATACCTCACCAACCGTGCCAATGCGATAGAAGAGCAATCTTGCCAACAGATCCGCGCGTCTCAGAACCATCACCTGCAACTCGCACTGGCCGGGGCTTTCCGCATCGCCCTCGACCAACTCCGTCCGCTGCACCCCACTCACGGGCCCATCTTCGATTCCTGGCAGGCAATCCTCGACGAGGCGCTCAAGAAACCCACAACACTGCTCCCCGTCATCATCCCCGCGCAGTTCGAGCCGCTCCTTGATGCCGCGAATCCCCACATCAGTCCCGCCGGGCCATTCGAAGAGGCCGAACTCCTTCTCCGCTTCTGGCTCGCCTATCAAAGAGCCTTCGATCGCCTCAACGCCTATCCGTCCGTCCCTCCCTCACCAGTGCCCGAACTCCCGGCCGATCTCAGCCAGTCCCTCCAGGATCAACTGCTGCCGGCATTCCAGACCGCCTTCGCCAACCTTCTGGTTTCGAACGACGCCGAATATGCCCGCCGCGCTTTTGATCGCCGTCATCAGCAGGAACTTGTTGCCGCCAGCCGCGAACATACCCGGGTCTTAGAGCGCCTGCATGACCAACTTCTCATCCCTCTTTCCCCGCTGCGTCCACCCGCGTCCTTGGGCGAGGGGCGCGAGCTCGAAATCCTCCGCGCCGAGAACCGCGCCATCCCGGTGATCGGCCGCGACACGGATCTTGCCGGACTCCATGCCTGGCTGGCCTCCCCGGCCCCCGTCTCCTGCCGCATCCTCACCGGCCCCGCCGGTGCGGGCAAGACCCGCCTCGCTATTCAACTTCTTGAGGATCTCGCCGGTTCGCCCTGGCGCGCCGGCTTCTTGCGGGAACCCGAACTTGCCAGGCTCACCGAGCGCGTCTGGGCCGAGCCTACACTGGCCATTGTCGATTATGCGGCGGCTGCCGCCAGGCCCCTGAAAAAATGGCTCGATCACCTTTCCGGCCAATCGTCCTCCCACCCCTTGCGCGTCCTGTTACTCGAACGCGAAGCCAGCGCCGAATCCGGCTGGCTTCGTGAACTACTCGATCGCACCTCCACCGGCCATCGCATCGCGTCTCTCATGGACCCTCCCGCTCCCCAGCGCGTCACGCCGCTCGACGAGATCGAGCTCCGCCGCCGAATCCTGGAGGCCACCCTTCGGAGGGCCGGGGCGAATTCGGAATTGCCTCCTCCAGGAAGAGACCCGCTCTTCGACAACCGCCTCGCCGAATCGCGTTGGCAGGACCCGCTGTACCTGATGATGGCCGCCCTCGTTTCCGTCCGGCCCGGGGGATTGCCCGAAGCTCTTTCCCTCACTCGCGCCGATCTTGCGCTCCACTTGGCGGACCGCGAGATCGGCCGAATCGGCAGGTTTCTGCCCTCCGGCGCGCCGGAGGAATCCGCTCAGCTCCTCACGTGTCTTGCCGCCATCGTCACCGCGTGCCGGTCCTTGGAGCCATCGGAGCTTCTCCCGATCGCCGTCGAGGAAAGCAAAATGCTGGGCATCGAATTTCCCGGCGGACCTCGCGTCGCCGCCGAGCGTGTCGTCGACGCCCTGAGCCGGCAGGACAAGCTCGCGCCCATTGAGCCGGATATCGTTGGCGAAGCCCTTCTGTTGCGCGCCTTCGGCGGCCGGAACCTGCTTGAGGGTACCCAGGCGCTGGTGCGCGCCGCCAGCCGCGCCAACCAGCGGCACGCCGCGAACGTCTGCTTTGCCATTACGCGCGCCTGCCAGGATTTCGCGAGCGACCAATGCCAGGACCCGCTCGACTGGGTAGAGGCGTTGATCCGTGCGGGCCAGTCCGATGCCCCCGGCCTTCTGCTTGAACTGGGGAGCCAGATGCCGCGCGACACCGTGGTGCTGCGCGAACGCGCCGTGCGCGTCGATGAGCTGCTGCTCGCCAGGTTCACACAACTTGCGGCGGATGCGCCGTCGGAAGAAATACAAAGCACGCGCGCGAGGCTGGCGAACAACCTCGGTGTTCGCCTCAGCGCCGTCGGCCGCCGCGAGGAGGCGCTGGCGATGGCCGGGGAAGCCGTCCAAATCCGGCGTCAACTGGCGCAACAACGCCCGGACGCCTTCCTGCCCGATTTGGCCATGTCCCTGAATAATCTGGCCAACAGGCTCAGCGACGTCGGCCGCCGCGAGGAGGCGCTGGAGATGGCCGGGGAAGCCGTCCAAATCCGGCGTCAACTGGCGCAACAACGCCCGGACGCCTTCCTGCCCGATTTGGCTGCATCCCTGAATAATCTGGCCAACAGGCTCAGCGACGTCGGCCGCCGCGAGGAGGCGCTGGCGATGGCCGGGGAAGCCGTCCAAATCTACCGTCAACTGGCGCAACAACGCCCGGACGCCTTCCTGCCCGATTTGGCCATGTCCCTGAATAATCTGGCCGGAAGGCTCAGCGACGTCGGCCGCCGCGAGGAGGCGCTGGCGATGGCTGGGGAGGCCGTCCAAATCTACCGTCAACTGGCGCAACAACGCCCGGACGCCTTCCTGCCCGATTTGGCGAGATCCCT
>SYKU01000242.1 GCA_005808865.1 Acidobacteriota bacterium | reverse complement strand
CGCTCGAATCCCGCCACCTATACCGGGATCTTCACACCGATCCGCGACTTATACGCGATGCTGCCGGAATCGCGGGAACGCGGCTATAAGGCTGGGCGCTTCAGCTTTAACGTGAAAGGCGGGCGATGCGAAGCCTGCCAGGGCGACGGCCTCAAGCGAATCGAAATGAACTTTCTGCCCGATGTCTATGTTACTTGCGACGTATGCCGCCGGCGCCGCTACAACCGCGAAACCCTGCAAGTGAAATACAAAGGGAAGTCGATCGCCGATCTGCTCGAGGCGACGGTGGAGGAGGCTCTCGGGCTCATGGAGAATATCCCGCTTATCAGGCCAAAACTCGAAACTCTGAACGACGTAGGGCTCGGATACATTCACCTCGGGCAGTCTTCCACCACGCTTTCCGGCGGCGAAGCGCAGCGGATCAAACTTGCGCGCGAGTTGAGCAAGCGCCAGACGGGGCGTACTCTGTACGTCCTTGACGAACCGACGACGGGGCTGCATTTCGACGACGTGAGGAAGCTTCTCGACGTTCTTACGCGGCTCGTCGATCTGGGGAACTCCGTGATCGTGATCGAGCATAACCTGGACGTCATCAAGACGGCCGATTGGATTATCGATCTGGGACCCGACGGCGGAGAGTACGGCGGCCGGGTCGTGTCAGTGGGCACGCCCGAGCAAGTGGTGAAATCGAAGAAGAGCTATACGGCCCAGGCGCTCATGAAGGTGCTGAATTGACCAAGTATCGAAACCTGCCAATGGATCTCTCGGCGCTGAAGACGATCCCGATCGAAGCGCGCGGCGGTAAGGTGCGGATCGAAGATTTCGCAGCGCCGTACCGGGAAGGCTCGGGCATTAGCGGCCTGCTCGAATCTCTGCCGGCCATTCTTGCCGGACCGTCGTTTCGCGCCGTTGTGGCCGCGGTTGCCGAGGCGCGTCACCGCAACAAGCCAATTCTCTGGGGCATGGGCGGCCACGTCATCAAATGCGGCCTTGCGGACGTGCTTGCGGACCTGATGCGGCGGGGCTTCGCCACAGGCTTTGTGATGAACGGATCCGCGGCGATCCACGATTTCGAGATTGCCATCGCGGGCCAGACGAGCGAAGATGTCGAGGCCGTCCTGCCTGACGGCCGCTTCGGGTCGGCCGAGGAAACCGGCCGCGAAATGAACACAGCGATCGCCGAAGGCGACCGCGACGGCATCGGCATCGGAGAGGCGCTCGGGCGGCGTCTCGGCCGTATCGCCGCCCCCGCCTCGGGGGAACACAGCCTCTTGCTCGAAGCCTGGAAAAACAGAACGCCCGTTACCGTCCACGTCGCCATGGGCACGGACACGATCCACACGCATCCCGCCGTCGATCCCGCCGCGCTCGGATCCGGCACGCTTCGCGACTTCCGCCTGTTGTGCTCCCTTCTTGCGGAGATGAACGGCGGCGGCATCTATCTCAACGTGGGGTCGGCCGTGGTTCTGCCGGAGGTGTTTCTCAAGGCAGTCTCCACGGTGCGCAATCTGGGCCATCAGCTTGCGGATTTCACCACCGTAAATTTCGATTTCCTTCAGCACTACCGGCCAAGGGCCAATGTGGTCGAGCGTCCGCACGCCAAGTCCGGCGGCCGCGGATACTCGATTACCGGGCACCACGAACTCATGGTTCCGCTGCTGGCTGCCGCGCTCATTGAAGGAGCCCGGTAATGGAAGCCGTCGAGGCTCCCGATCCGGATGTCTTCTGGGGTTTCGACGACGTCTTCCTGTTCGTGGGTCTCGCCTGTGTTTCCGGGCTCGTCTCCGTACTGTTGATCAAGCCGATTCACATCCAATCAAAGGGCGTGGAGGCACTCTCGGCGCAGTTCATTCTCTACGGCTTCTTGTTTCTTGGCCTCTATCTGATGTTCAAACTAAAGTACGCGCGGCCGTTCTGGCGGTCGCTGGGGTATCGTCCGGCAACCGGTGGGTGGTGGATTGCCCCCGCGGGAGTCGCTCTGGCGTTCGCCATTTCCGCGATCGGCGCACTCCTCAAGACTCCGGATCTTGACACGCCCATGGTTCGGATGCTCTCCGATCCCGCGACGATTGTATTGTTCGCCGTTTTCGGCAGCACGCTTGGCCCGCTCTGCGAAGAACTGGCGTTTCGAGGCCTGTTGCAGCCGTTGCTCGTGCGCAGCGCCGGTCCGACGGTTGGCATTTTCGCGGCGGCATTGCCATTCGGCGTGTTGCATCTCCCTCAATACGGATACTCCTGGCGGCATGCCCTGCTCATCACCCTCGCCGGCGCCGTGTTCGGGTTCGTCCGCCAGGCCATGCGCTCCACGCTCGCTGCAACGGTGATGCATTCCGCCTATAATTTCACATTTTTTCTGGCGCTGATGTCGAAGCGCGAGGAGTTACCTGCCTTATGGTAGAAACGATTGAATGGACTCCGGAAGACACCGTCGTCATGATCGACCAGACGCGTCTGCCGCGCGAGGAATTGTACGTAACGTGCAGGACCTACGAGGATGTGGCGCAAGCAATCCGTTCCATGGTGATACGAGGCGCGCCGGCAATCGGCGTCGCTGCCGCAATGGGCGTCGCGCTTGGCGTGTTGAATACGCCGGAAGCTTCTCTCGAAACCGCGTTCCCGCGCATCTGCGAGACTCTGGCGGAAACGCGTCCCACGGCCGTCAACCTCTTCTGGGCGATCGACCGTATGAAGGGACTGTACGTCTCGCTGCGCGGCCGCCCCATTGCCGAATTGCGCGCGGGCCTGGTTGCCGAGGCGAAGCGGATTAAACTCGAGGACATCGCGATTTGCGAGGCGATCGGCCGCCATGGCGCGGATCTGGTCCCCGACGGAAAGACGGTGCTGACGCACTGTAACGCGGGCGCGCTTGCCACTGCGGGTTACGGAACCGCGCTCGGGGTAATTCGAGCGGCCGTTTCAGCGGGAAAAACAATCGACGTCTACGCGGACGAAACCCGTCCCTTTCTCCAGGGCGCCCGGCTCACCGTATGGGAATTGCAGCAGGACGGCATCGGGGCGACGCTGATTACGGACAACATGGCGGGGCACTTTCTGAAGTCCGGACGAATTGGCTGCGTTGTCGTGGGCGCGGACCGGATTGCCGCAAACGGCGATGTGGCGAACAAGGTGGGTACCTATTCGGTGGCGGTACTTGCGAAAGAGAATGGCGTCCCGTTTTATGTGGCGGCTCCGGTTTCAACCCTGGACCTCACACTCGCCTCGGGCGAACAGATTCCCATTGAGGAGCGGGCGGCCGCAGAAGTCACGCACGTGTTCGGCGTTCCCATCGCGCCCGAGAACACCTCGGTCCAGAACCCGGCGTTCGACGTGACGCCCAACCGCTACGTCACGGCGATCGTGACTGAGCACGGAGTTGCGAGAGCTCCGTTTGAGGAATCGCTCAGACGGTTGAGCGGGATCACCGGCTGAAGCCCGCTCTCGCGCTCCGTAATCGGCGCGTCGATCAAGTTCGCCGGTAGGGCCGCGGAAAGTAGCGGTTCCAGGTTCGCGCACGGAACTGTGGTGGCGGTACGCAGGCCGCCGCTGTTAGGTTCAGAACTCCTGTGGTGGCGATCATGAAATGCTAACGCCCGCAGGCTGAAATGTAGGGTTGGCGAGGCGCCGGAAGATCGAAACGCCGACAGGGCTGGCGTCCAGTGTGATCGGCTCCCGGCTAAGAGCCAACGAATCTT
>SYKU01000241.1 GCA_005808865.1 Acidobacteriota bacterium | reverse complement strand
CCGTCGTCTCCAGCCGTAACCGGCGCAATCCCCGGGGAGTGAAGCGGAAGATGAGTAGCTTCCCGCTGCGCCGCGGCTACCAGCGCTTGCCTCTCATCGATTTTTCCGCCGCAGTCAGGATCGTTAAGTGACGAGTATTGGTCTTAGGGGGACATTGTCAAAGTGGCGCGACAGTAGAAAATTGTGCACCTTGCACCGCCGCAGACTTCCTTGTAGATCATAGTTGAAACCAACTTCCGTCTACACACCGCTCCAGCAAGACCCCGTGGCTCCAGCCGTAACCGCTCTCGACCAAGGAATAATCGGGCTACAATTCGGAACCGAACACTTCTGCCAGGTGTCTCGGTAGCTGGTACGTTCCGCCGCACGGCCCTCCCCGCTCAACTCATTGATACCAAAAATCTTGTAAAGATTTTATGGCGCTCGAAGAGGCGCTCGGCGCCTGACTGCGGCAAGGCGCCCGATTCCATTGATGAAATAATCTTAATAAGGAGTTAAGGCGCTTTTCATGTCGCTCTGCGAAGATAGTTAAGGAACGGCGTTTCGCCGTGCCTACAAAGGAGAATGAACTACATGAAGAAATTGATGACCCTGATGCTCGGCCTGTCGCTCGCGATCGGTTCCGTAGCCGTAACGTTCGCCGCCGACGAGAAGAAGGAAGAAACGAAGAAGAAGAAGGGCAAGAAGAAGGGCGGAGACAAGAAATAGCGCTAGTTCTTTTCAGGCTTTGGGTAGCCGCGCAGCGTCCATTCGATGAGTACCTGCGCGGCAATCCGGGTTGTCTTTTTTTCCACTCGGGTTCTTCCTTCCCCCCGGTCCGGGTGTCTCGATTCCTTCAGTTCCTCCCGATCCTCCCGATACCTTCCTTGACTCCCATCACACCTTTCGTCTAATCTCTAGTTGGTAATAGGCAGTTCCCGCTCCTCCCTAATGACCATCTCCGTCAAAGGAAAGTACGCGCTCGAAGCGCTGTTCGATCTGTCGCTCCACAGCAACGGCCATCCGATCAAGATCAGTGAGATCGCCCGGCGTCAGCAGATTCCTCAGAAGTTCCTGGAATTGATCCTCGCTGGTCTGAAGCAGGGTGGGTTCGTGGAATCGAAGCGAGGCGCCGAAGGCGGCTACCTGCTGTCACGGACGGCAGACGAAATTACCATTGGACAGGTCCTTCGTTTCGTCGAAGCGAAGAGTCCCGGCAAGGCGCGTCCAAAGGGTGCGGCCGAGTCCCCGTTTTTGGAACTCTGGTCGCGCGTCGATCAGGCTGTCTCCGATGTCGTGGATCAGACGACGTTCGGATCCCTGCGGCGGTCCTGGAGCGAAAAACAGGCGAATTTTGTACCGAATTGGGAGATCTAGGTTGACTTTCAGCGACAACTCTTTGAGCATTGGCCGCACGCCCCTGGTGCGCCTGAATCGAATCCTCGGCGGCTCGCCGGTAACCATGTACGGCAAGATCGAAGGCAGGAATCCGGCCTATTCGGTCAAGTGCCGGATCGGCGCTTCCATGATCTGGGACGCCGAGACTCGCGGCGTGCTCCGGCCGGGCAAAGAACTGATCGAGCCGACCAGCGGAAACACTGGAATCGCGCTCGCCTTCGTAGCGGCGGCGAGGGGTTACCCGATCACCCTGACAATGCCCGAAACCATGTCGATTGAACGCCGCAAAGTACTCAAGGCGTTCGGTGCGAAACTGGTTCTAACTGAAGGCGCGTCCGGAATGGCCGGCGCCATCGCCAAGGCGGAAGCGATCGTGGCTTCCGATCCGGACCGCTACGTTCTTCTCCAGCAATTCAACAATCCGGCGAACCCTGAAATTCATGTGAAAACCACCGGGCCGGAGATTTGGGAAGACACCGGCGGCGAAATTGACGTGCTGGTTGCCGGCGTTGGAACGGGGGGTACCATATCGGGCGTCTCTCGCTACATCAAGACGGTAAAAGGAAAGAAGATCCTATCGGTCGGGGTCGAGCCCTCGGGCAGTCCCGTCATTACGCAGACGCTCAACCGGCAGGCTCTGAAGCCGGGGCCGCATAAGATTCAGGGAATTGGCGCGGGGTTCATTCCTGGCACGCTGGACCTGACGATGGTGGACCGCGTCGAACTCGTGACTAACGAGGAATCGATTGACACGGCGCGGCGGCTGGCGCGCGAGGAGGGCATTCTTTGCGGCATTTCCTGCGGAGCCGCTTTGGCTGTTGCATTGCGCCTGGCCCGGCTGGAGGAGTTCGCCCGGCGTACGATCGTGGTAATTCTCCCCGATTCCGGCGAGCGATATCTGACAAGCCCGCTGTTTGAGGGGATGTTCGAGTCATAGCGAGGGACAGCGCTCCTTGCGCGTTGGTTCCGACAGTCGCAAACCGGCAGCAGCGCAGACGGTTAGGGGACGAGGGAGTGCGAGACTCAGTACTGTACCAAGCTGCACAAACGCCGAACTGCCGGAACATGCAGCACCAGCCTGGCCGCCGCCAGGAACTTCGCACGCCAAATCGATTCCCAAGTAGCTCAATGAGATAGGAGGGAAATTCGCGTTTGCGAGATTCGCATTTACATGTTTCGGGTTTCGGGTTTCGGTGTAAGATTCTTACAGTCATATGGTGGAACGAGAGAAGCCTCTCCAAACTCTCCGAACTCTAGAAACCAGCTTATTAGTAGCTATGGCGCGGCGACAGTGCCAACGCCGCGGGCATCCCCGCTGCACACTCGCGAGCGCGGCGAACGCCTGCGTGAGTGGTGCGCGTTGCGCGGCGTGCGGTATTCCGGAGATCCCCGGTGAAGTGTCAAGGACCCACGCTCCACTCCGCGGTTCGAGGATCCAACGGAATTTCGCTAAGCACTGTTCAGTTGTGAACACGCCGTCCGTTCGTCGATTGAATCGCTGTCAGTTGAACCGTTCGAGACCCTTCGTCTTCCACACCGTCGCCTCGGGCCGCAGCAGGTACTTGATGAATGCGAGCGCATCACTGCGATGCATCGCCCTGGCCGAAACCGCCGTGGACATGTCGATCCAGGCCGCGAGTTCGCGAGGGAGCGGAGCAACAAGCTCGATCTGCTTGTATGGGAAAATTTCGCAGATCGCCTGGATGGCCATATCGCCTTCTCCCCGGGCAAGCGCCTGGCCGCCTTCCCCCTGAGTGCTTACGGGACTGATGACGCCGGCGAACTCCGGCCGCTTGATCACCTTGTCCTCGATTACTCTCGCCACCATGCTGCCGCCCGCGGGATTCGAACGCATCACGGCCTTCGCGCCACGCAGCACGTTGGCCAGTTTTTCAACCGTCGAGATGTCGGGGTGAGGCGCGCCGGCGCGGACAGCGAGTCCCATTTCCGAGCGCCCAAGCGGCATAAAACTGCCCGGCACGACGCCGCCGTCGAGCGACAGCGTGCTCATCAATTCAAAGGGCAGCATGATCACGTCCGCCGGCGGATCGGCGGTCTTGATGGCTTTGACAATGCCGCCCATGCCGACTAAGCTCACGGCGACTTTCTTGCCCGTCTCTTTGGTATAACCTGAATTATGCACGAAAAAGCCTTCGGCGTCGGCTCTTCGTCGGCGCTGCGTGATCCTCGCGTGACCTTTACGATTGGATTGACTCTATCTTTTCTCGCCTCCTCCTGATTCCGTTTCCTCGACCGCCGTCCTCT
>SYKU01000240.1 GCA_005808865.1 Acidobacteriota bacterium | reverse complement strand
CGACTCGGGCTTCGATGCAGGGGGAAATGGAACCTCGCCAAGGAACCGCGCCGCCGCGTCCGGAGCGCGCGCGGGAGGCTTCGTCACACCGATCTGAAGGAGACGCTCCCGAGCGAGCAGGGCATAGTAGTAGTTAGGATAACGCTCCACCAGACGCGAGAAGCAGGTTCGCGCTTCGGAAAGCTCGCCCGACGACTCGGACGAACGGCCAAGGTAGTAAAGCGCGGCGCTGGCGTTCGCGGAAGCCGGATACTTCTTCAGGTGCTCGCGCAACAGACGAACAGCATCCGCCGATCTTGTCAGATAGCTCTGCCACGTAACCTTCCAATGGCATTGAGGCGCGATCTTATCCTCCGGAAACGACTCGTAACAGGCTTGGTATAGCGGAACATATTCGGCGTGGCGATTGGTCAGCAGGAAGTGGTTCGCGGCGGCAAACAACGCCTTCAGCCGCCACGGCGAAGCCGCGTGCGCTTCGTCGAGCCGCTTGACGAACGCCGTCATCCGGGACTGTTCCTTCAGCTTGCGGGCGCACTCGGCAAGGTAATAGAGACGCTCCGCATCGGCTTCCGGGTCCGCCGGTTCAAGGGATCTGAGGTGACGATAGGCTGTGGAAGATTCGCCCTTCAGCAGATAACTCGCTGCCACGCGGACCTGAGCTACTTCGCGGTCCGCGCCCCCAAGAAGCGGCACCATCGATACGAATTCCGCGAGGGCCGACTTGTATTCCTTCGCCTCCATCAGCCGGTTCCCCCGCTCCAGCAATTGGCGCGGCAACGCGGGGGGATATGCGTCTCCCATTTCGGCGCGCAAAGTCTTCAGTTGCGCGCCTGCCGCTGCCGCGGCCGTACTTGTGGGGTAGAGGTAGTAGACCCGCTGATAACTCACCGCGGCCTGCGCGCGGTCGCCCACGGCTGCGTAGGCCTCGGCGGCCGCCATGTCCGCTTCGGGCTTTGGGAGGCCGGAATACCGCTCCGTTAGAACGCGAATGGCTTCGGCCGCCGAACCGAGATCCGTCAGAACCCTCGCCTGGAGCAATCGGGCTTTCGGCAGAAGGGGCGACGGCGTCCTGAGCTTCCACATCGCATCGAGTTCGCGCAGCGCTTCGGTGTATCGGCGGTCCTCCGCGAGCGACGCGGCCAGATAGTAGGCGATATAGTCCTCCATCTTTGGCAAAAGAGGGCGGGCCGCACGAAGGTGGGCGGCGGCGGCGGTGTAATCCTTCCGTTCGAACGCTGACAATCCATGGCCAAATCGCGCGGCGGAGTCAGCGGCGGGGCAAAGTCCGCAGCAGACAAACAGCGCGGCGAGGCTTCTAAACGAGCGGACCCGGATATCCACGTCCGAGCAAGGAGGCGTCATCTTGAGCGAGACTCGAAATCAGCTCCACGTGAAGGTAATCAACCATGGAAGGGGAAGCGGCCATGAAATCGCGCTTGAAAACTTCGCGCGCCAAGTCAATATCGGACTTCAGGGCGGTGTAGAGATCGTGAAGCGAGCGTCCTGTCTTTACGGCTTCGGACTTGTATAAACGCATTTCCGCCACCCGCACACGGGAGAAGCGTTGAGCCCGAAGATGCAGATCCTGATCCTCGCGGGAGAGCGCTTTCCACTCCGGCAGCGTGGTACGGCGCCCCGGGCGCGCCGGTTCGGGGGCTTGCGCCCCGGCTATCGAAATCAACTGCAAGCGGCGTGGTTCCGGCTCCGGTTCCGCGTCAACATCATTCCTCTCGAACGGACTTCCGGAAAGGCCAGTCAGAGCGGCTCCAGCCAAGGCACACAATAGCTCGAGGGCAGCGATTTCGACCGCGTCCGAACCCGCGGCCGCATATAGGACGGCGGCCACGCCGTCAGCAGCGAGGACGGGAAACAAATAGGCCTTTTCGCCAGCCCTGTGCCCGAACAATTCCACAACTACGTTCGAAATCTCCCTGGCCGAACCGGCCGCTACTACCGTATCGCGGCCCTCAATAGCGGCGGCGAACGCGGGAGCGTCGGCGAAGGAAAAACCAATCTCCTCGATAGCCCCGGTGCGCTGGCCGTCCAATCCCCGGCCGCGCAATCCGCGCAACTCATCGCTCGAGACTTCGAATACGGCCGCCTTCCCGCAGAAAGGAGCGCTCGCGTCTATCAGGCATCCGGCGATTTCTTCAATGCCCGCGGACTGGCGCAGACGTCTCGCGGCCTGGTTGAGAGTTGCGCTTACCTCATGGCGGGACCTAAGGCGAGCCTGCTCGACGGCATCCCGCATCAATGCTTCGGCTCGTGCTACAGAGCTCGCGAAAATGCCTTCAAGCGACAACGGCGGCCGACTTTCGGGCGGTAGTGCTGGAGTCATTAGAAGCGATTCGTACATCTTGATTCTAACAGGCGGTTGATCCGGCCGCGCGCGGCCCGGCATACTGGTAAGTGGCGCGCCTCGCGCTGCCCGCGAATGCACTCAGTAATCATCATCGGCGGCGGTCTCGCGGGTCTCTCGGCGTCAGCCGCTCTCGCTCAAGCGGGATTCCGGGTGCGGCTATTTGAATCACGCGGGTTCCTCGGCGGCCGGGCTACGTCATATCCGCTCTCGCCATCGGAGGAAGACTCCGAGGTCATCGACAATTGCCAGCACGTGCTTCTCGGCTGCTGCGTGAACCTTCTCGACTTCTACCGCCGGCTTGGAGTTTGCAGTCATATTCAGTTTTACAAAAGGTATTACTTCGTTGAGCCGGGCGGCCGCGTGTCGACGCTCGGGCGCGGCTTCCTGCCCGCCCCGCTGCACTTTTCAGGATCGTTCCTGCGTCTGCCTTGCTTTTCGGCCGCGGATAAGTGGGCCATAGCACGAGGCATTTTCGCGATCCGGCGGGAGCGGGAGACGCGAGGCGATCTCGCCTCCATTTCCATGCTGGACTGGCTTCGCGAAAAAGCCCAGACAGAGACGGCGATCAACCGTTTCTGGCGGCAGATCCTGGTCAGCGCGATCAACGAAGACCTGGATCGAATGGCCGCCGTGCACGGTTTTCAAGTATTCTGGCTCGGTTTTCTGGCGCGGGCGGATTCCTACGAGATGGGCGTGCCGAACGTACCGCTCGGGAAACTCTATGGAAGTGGAGCGTGGGAACGCATCGGGAACGTTACGGTCTCCCTTCGGAGTCCGGTGGAGAATTTTGACCCGCAAACGGGCGTACGCGCCGGCGGCGCCTCCCATAAGGCGGACTACTATATTTGCGCGCTGCCGTTTGAGCGAGTGCAAGCGGCCGCTCCTTGTCTGGGCGTCGAAGCGCGGCTGCTTGAACACTCCCCAATCACGGGAATTCACTTGTGGTTCGACCGTCCGGTGACCAAGTTGCCTCATGCCACGCTGCTCGACCGCAACATCCAGTGGATGTTCAACAAGAAGGACGGCCGTTACGTGCAGGTTGTGGTGAGCGCATCACGGAGTCTTGCGGAGATGGCGCGCGCGGATGTGATTTCGATGGCCGTGCGGGAGCTTGGCGAGTTCTTCCCCGCCGCGCGCGCGGCGGAACTGGAACGGTCGCACGTTGTCAAGGAAATGCGCGCGACATTCTCGGCCGCACCGGGAACCGAAGCGCTACGCCCCGGGGCCGAAACGCGTTTCCCAAACGTGTTCCTCGCGGGGGATTGGACAAACAGCGGCTGGCCGGCGACGATGGAGGGCGCCGTGCGCAGCGGTTACATCGCGGCCGAGGCCGTGGCGCGCGCCTCCGGACGCCCCGCGCGTTGTCTGCTGCCCGATTTGCGATAATAGACTCATGCGTAACGGACTAGTGATTCTCGTGACTTGGGGCCTTGCGGCTATCGGAACCTGTTTCGCGGCGGAGATGACCAAGATCCGGATCGAGGTAAGCACGCCCGGCGGAAAGCCCGTCGATCGCGCAGGTGTCCGGGTCCAGTTCGTGAAAGGCCGGTCCAAGGCGAAGTTGGGTAAGAAGATCCGCACGAATTGGGAAATGCGCACCAATCAGGAAGGCATTGCTGCGATTCCGCCGATTCCGCAGGGCCAGATACTGGTGCAGGTGGTCGCCAAGGGCTATCAGACGTTTGGCAAGACTTTCGATGTCAACGAAGACGAAAAGACCATCGAAGTGAAGCTCAATCCGCCGCAAGCGCAGTTCTCCGCGCACCAGTGATTTCACGCAGGGCCGTTATCGCTGTATTGCCCTTTGGCGCGCTTGAAGGCGCGGGCCCGGTACCTGTCGTGATCGACACCGATTCCGGAACGGACGACTTGCTCGCGATCGCTTTCCTGCTTTCGCGAAGAGACGTGCGTATCGAAGCAATCGTAACCGTCAACGGGTTGGCCCATGCGCGAAAGGGCGCGGAAAACATTCTCCGGCTGCTTGCGCTGGCGGGAAGAACCGATATCCCCGTGTACGCGGGACGAGACAAGCCTGAAATCGGCGGAGCGGAATTCCCTCTTGAATGGCGGCGGGAGGCGGACGAACTCGCGGGCGTCCCGCTTCCGGCTGCCGGGCGAAGACCGGAACGGCGGGACGGAGTAGATTTCCTGATAGAGCGTTTCTCTTCAGGGCAGCCCTTGCGGATTCTGGCATTAGGCCCGCTGACAAACCTTGCAGCGGCTCTCGGCGCGGCGCCCGGGGCCGCCCGGCGGGTGAACGAGATCGTCATCATGGGCGGCGCGCTCGGCGTACCCGGGAATATTGACGCCGGCGGTTTCTTCAAGACGGACAACACGACCGCGGAATGGAATCTGTTCGCTGATCCGCGCGCCGCAAGGCGGGTGTTCAGTTCAGCGCTGAAACTGCGCCTGGTTCCCCTCGACGCCACGAACCGGGTTCCAATCGGCGCGGACTTTGTGAACGACTTCAACGCCATGAGGCTAACGCCGCTTGGAAAATTCGTTTCGGCGATTCTCGGGCTGGCCCGGAAATCGATCGACGGGGGTTACTATTTCGCGTGGGATCCGCTCGCCGCGGCAGCGCTTGTGGAGCCGCGCGTCGTGAAGTTCCGCCCGCTCGGGGTCGAGATCCGCATCGATCGGCCGGAAGAAGGAAGGACCGTTGAAATTCGCGATGCGTACCCGAATGTTGAGGTCGCAACGAGCGCCGACCGGAGGCGGTTCCAACGCGTCTTCTTCGCCGCGTTCGCGGTCGTTTGAGGCTGCTTCGATAAATGCTTCGGGCGTCGCCATTCCCTGATGGTTGGGAACTGATAGCGTCACACCATGGCGGGGGCTCCGCTCCCCGATTGGGGATCTGTAAAGACCGGAGGCCGGCGAATCGCCAGAGACGCCACCGCAGAGACTGGAACTTGATTAGCGCGGTCAAAGTCCGCTATCTTGATAGAGATTGGGGATCAAGGAAGACATCTCAGCGGCCAGTCTCCTCGCTTGGGCACACCAGACTTACGGCGATGGGCTCGTCCTGTCTACGAGCTTTCAAGCCGAGGGCCTCGTGATTTTGGACATGGCCGTGCGCGTTTTGCCTTCGATCCGGGTATTCACCATCGACACCGGCCGGCTTCCGCCTGAAACGCATCAGATGATCGCGACCGTCACGTCCCGCTACGGGATTCCCGTCGACATCGTGACGCCGGACGCAGCCGAAGTAGAGGCGATGGTATCACGGCACGGCCGCGATTTGTTTTTCGACGGCGTGCCGCAGCGCATGCTTTGCTGCGAACTGCGCAAAGTGCGTCCGCTTGACAGTTACCTGAAGCGTACCGGCGCTACCGCGGTGCTTGCCGGTCTACGCCGCTCTCAGAGCGAAACGCGGTCCGCGGTGCCTCGTGTCGACGAATCCGGAGCGCTCGTCAAGATCAGCCCGCTCGCCGATTGGACTAAGGCGCAGGTTGACAGCTACATGCGCGAGCATGATGTGCCGGTACACCCGCTCTACGGGCGCGGATATGCGAGCATCGGATGCTCGCCCTGCACTCGCGCCATCGAGCCCGGAGAATCCGAACGCGCCGGAAGATGGTGGTGGGAAGAAAACGCGGCGAAGGAATGCGGCATCCACTTCACGGCAGACGGAAAGGCCGGGCGCGCCGTCGACGTTTTGCTTGACGCGGTCCTCAGCGCACCCCACGTGTAGCACCTCCGGCTATTCTAGATAGCGAAAACATGCAAAAGGGATTCACAATCTGGTTCACCGGTATGTCCGGCGCGGGAAAATCCACCATCTCCGCGATTATCGAGCGCCGTTTGCGAAAAGCGGGAGCGCCAGTAGAGGTGCTCGACGGCGACGTTGTTCGCACGCATCTTTCGAAGGGTCTCGGTTTCAGCAAGGAAGACCGCGATGAAAACATCCGCCGAATCGGATGGGTGTCGGAGCTGCTCGTTCGCCACGGAGTGGTGGCCGTCGTCGCCGCGATTTCGCCCTACCGCGCGGTCCGCGAGGAGGTGCGCGCGAAGATCGTCCGTTTCGTGGAAGTGTACGTCGAATGTCCGGTGGAAGTGCTGGCGCAACGCGACGTCAAGGGCCTGTACAAGAAGGCGCTCGCGGGCGAAGTGAGCCAGTTCACGGGCATTTCAGATCCGTACGAGGCTCCAACAAACCCCGAAGTGACAGTAAACTCGTCGATCGAGACGCCCGACGAAAGCGCGGCGAAGATTTGGGCTACACTGAAAGGCTTGGGCCTGATTTGATCGATCTCCATTCACACACCACAGCCTCCGACGGAAGTTGCGCTCCCGAAGATTTGATTCGCCATGCGGCCGGCCTCGGCCTCGAGGCGCTCGCGATCACGGACCACGACACGCTCGACGGTTACGACGCCGCGTTGCCGTTCGCACAGGCAGCCGGGCTTGATCTGATTTGCGGCGTGGAACTTTCCACGAAGTTCCGCGGTCGAACCGTGCATCTGCTCGGGTATTTTCTTCAGCAGATGCCGACCCAGGATTTCCGCGACTGGCTTCGCATCGGACAGGAGTCGCGCCGCGACCGCAACCGCCGGCTGATCGAACGCCTTCAGTCGCTCGGTGTCGACATCACTCTGGCGGAAGTGCAGGCGATCGGCCGCACGCAGACGGGCCGCCCGCATTTCGCGAGGATCATGTTGCAGAAGGGCTACGTGTCATCGCTTCAGCAGGCCTTCGACGAATTTCTGGATGTCGCGGCGAAGGGCTACGTCGAAAGGCAGGAGCCAAAGATCGAGGAAGGCATTCAGCGGATTCTCGATTCCGGGGGCCTGCCCTCGCTCGCTCATCCGGTGCGCGTCGCCGAAAACGAAGTGCGCGGCAGGCACGAAGAGATGATCACCGTGATGGCGGAATTCGGTCTGAGGGCGGTTGAGGTTTACCATAGCGACCACGGCCCGCGTGAAGTTGCGCGCTATCGCGGAATTGCCGAAAGGCTCCAGCTTGAAATGACCGGCGGCAGCGATTTTCACGGCGACGTGAAGCCGAAGATCCGTCTGGGCCATGGGCGTGACGGCAATCTGAACATTCCGCGCGCGGTGCTCGACCGTCTGCGCCAGGTTCGGATTCCAGTCCCGGCAAGCGATACCGCACCCGTATTTGACTCCTTCCCCATAACGGTGTAGGGCGTCGTCCGCGCAATTCGCCGCGCGAACCCCTGATCGGCGGCTTCAACGGCGCCTTGCCTCTCGAAATCAGGGCATCCGCATTGAGGCGTCCGCAACTGGACAACCATCACCCGCGTTCTGTGGCATTGAACCAGATCACGGAAAGAGTCCGGCCCGCGGTAAAGGCGCTGTCGACGGAGAACGGGACGAACCGTGTTTCGCACACTCCACGCCAGGAAGCGGGGCAAGGTGGACTGATCCCCCGGAAAAACCTGCGACAATCGTTAGGGTATTGTCTTAAGGAGATGTCTGGAGACATGATGCCTAAACCTTCACGCCGCGATTTCTTCAGCCGGTTCGCCGGCGGCCTGCACGGCGCTGCGCTCGCATCGCTCCATGCGGGGACCTTGGGGGCGGCCGTGCACACCGTGGAACCGCGCCGGCCGCACTTCAAGCCGAAAGCGAACAGCGTGATTCAGTTGTTCATGAACGGGGGCCCCAGCCAGGTGGATCTTTTCGACCCCAAACCGATGCTCCAGAAGTTCTCCGGCACCGCCCCAAGCCGGGATCTGTTGAGCGAGATTGAATTCGCCGATCAGATCGGGACCATGCTTCCCTCCCCGTTCAAATTTTCCAGGCGCGGGCAGTGCGGGATGGAACTCTCCGAATTGCTCCCGCACCTGGGAGAGTGCGCCGACGAACTGGCGCTCATCCGCTCCATGCACGGCGAGCACTTCAATCACGAGCCATCGCTCTATTTGATGCACACGGGCCGCACGCTGCCGGGAAGGCCGTCGCTCGGCGCCTGGGTCACGTACGGGTTGGGAAGCGAGAACCGGAACCTGCCGGCGTACGTGGTGCTCGACGATCCGAAGGCGCTCCCGGTGAACCGTATTCAAAACTGGCAGTCGGGCTGGCTGCCGCCCGTGTATCAGGGGACGCGATTCCGCTCCGAGGGACCGCCGCTGTTGAATCTGAAGCCGCCGGAGGAATTGCCTTCCCCACTCGTCGAAGAGCAGCGGACCTTGCTTCGGCGGCTCGACCAGGGGCACCGCGAATCCCGGCCGGGACAGCCCGATCTGGATGCGCGTATCGCAAGCTTCGAGCTCGCGGCGCGAATGCAGATGACGGCCACCGATGCGCTCGACCTCTCAAAGGAGACGGAGAGGACGCGGGAGATGTACGGCGTCAACCAGGATGCAACGGCATCCTACGGGAGGCGCTGTCTGATGGCGCGGCGCCTGGTGGAGCGGGGCGTGCGGTTTGTGCAAATCTTTATCGAGTACCAGATCTGGGACGCGCATTCGGACCTGGAGCAAAGTCTTCGTTACAGTTGCGGCAAGACGGACCAGCCAGTGGCTGCGCTGATCAAAGACCTGAAGCAGAGGGGATTGCTCGACACCACGCTCGTGGTCTGGGGCGGCGAGTTCGGCCGCATGCCGATTTCGCAACTGCGTCCAGGGACGGGGAGCGCGGGCAGGGACCATGGTCCGAGCGGCTTCAGCATGTGGATGGCCGGAGGCGGCATCAAGGGCGGCGTGGTGCACGGCGCGACGGACGACTTTGGATACAAGGCGGTCGAGAAGCGAACCAGCGTTCACGATTTCCATGCCACGATGCTGCACCTGCTCGGAATGAATTTCCGCGACCTCGTATATGACCGTCATGGTCTCAAAGAACGCCTGACGGATCAATTCCCGGCACGCCTGGTTCAGGAGATTCTGGCGTAAACGCGCGCCGAGACCGGTTGTCCGGCGAAAAAGGTACAGCCAGTGCCAGAAGGCTGCCGCGTATCCACGCTCACACAAGGGCCGGCGATGGTGCACTGATGCTTGACCCGACAGCACGCAGAATGGGCGCCTCATGGCGTGTGAAGCGGTTGAGCTTTCCGTGGCGGTGGCCACCGAAGGTGCGAAAGAGACTGCGCGACCCGTCTCGCGAGCCACGGCGGCTGATGGCCGGTTCGAAACCGAAAAGTCCTTCATGCGGCGCCGTCACGCGCGCCATCAACAGCTGGCAGCTAAAGCACACCTACAGGTCTTCAACGATGCGGAATTCGCCTCCGGCACCGGCAAAGGCTTTCCTCGTGGATGCATAGACGGATTCCACTTCGGCGGTCGGCACCTTCTTCCGCATCGCGTCCACGGGCGCGGCCAACACCAGCGTCCTTCCCGCGATCGCGCCCGCAACCCGCGGGAGATCGAAGTGAAGGAGCGCGTCACGGACCATGATATTCGCACCGTGCAGGTAGCGGTCGCTCATCGCGAGCGTTCGATAGGACAACAGGCCGCCCTCCGCGATCGCGGTCCTTATCCTTGTATCGATTGCCGCGGCGAACATCGTCCACAGCGCGCCCATTCCCTTTCCGTGGACTCGTAGGTCCTTCGAAGCGTCCGGACGGCTCAGCGAGTAATCGACGGCCCGAATCACGTCAAGCACCCGCATGCCGAACAGCGATTCGTCCATGTACCACGCATAGTAAGCCATGGCGGTCTCGGGGTCGAAAAGATGGGAAAACGGGCCGGAGCCGCGCTGCAGGTGCGGGGTTCGCGTTTCTCCGATGCCGCGGACATCCACGGAGACGATCAGGTTCCCCTTTCTCGCCAGCGCTTCGAGCGGACCGAATTCCATGGCGTCCGCCTCCTTGCCGCGCTCGTGGACGTAGAGCAGCGTGGGGCGAGAGCCGCTTGCGGGAGCATCGGGCACGAGAACCCAGGTGGGGATATAAATGCCCGGCTCCGCAAGGAACTCCAGTTTTTCGACACGATACCCCTTGCGCTGCGTTGTACCCATCGCGCGAACACCAAGCTCCCCGCCCGGCTTCGGGCCGATGCGCAGCATCTTCGCAAGATCGGGTATTTTGGGGGCAGGCTGCGCCCCCGGGAACGGCGTCGCGGCCGGAAGTGACGCCACCTTCTTCTGAATCAACGTGAAAATCGTTTCGCCGCGACGTGCGTCTCTTATGGAGCCGTTCGGAGTGCAGTAGAGCCGCTGGACGCCTTCCACCTCGAAGTCCGGTTCTTTGTCCGGGCCTTCGCGATTCTGGAACCATCGGCAAAACCAATTCGTGGTGGCGATGCGCAACTTCGGTGTCCAGGAATGAGGATCGGCGGCTTCTTCGGTCGCAAACTTCGCCTCCGCGCCGAGCTGCCTGTAGCGCTCGCGGATATGGGCGGCGGCTTCGTTGAAGCGAGGGTTGAAGTTTTCGATCAACGCCAGCAGCGGCCGGGGCGCGATGGCCGCATGCAGATCGCACAGGTCGACGCCGTGCTTCGCGCCGGGGAAATAATTCTGCTCGACGTCGGAAGGTCCCATCGTGGAGCCGGGCCGGATGTCGAGCGGCCATCGGTGGCTTGTTCCACCCTCGTTGACCACGGCGCATTTGACGCGCTCATCGAGCGCGCTAATGAACAGAGTGAGCGTGCCCCCGCCCGAATGCCCGGCGCAGCCAATGCGTTCGCGGTCGACTTCGGGACGCGAGAGCAGATAGTCGATGGCCCGCATGCCGTCCCAGATGCGATAGTGCGTCAGATCCTCCCCGATCATGAGGAGCAACTGCCCGGGCATGGAATGTTCCGTGGTCGGGCCGCCGACTTCAGTCTCGCCTGTGTGCGGATTCCAGTATTGACGCCGCTCTCCCTGGCCAATCGGATCGTAGGCGAACACAACGAACCCGCTCTTTACAAGGTTGAGATATGCCGACTGATACTCCGGATGCATACGGGCGTCGGGGTAGTGTCCACACGGCGAAATCAAGGCGGGCAAAGGCCGCACACCCACGGTTGGCACGTAGAGGTTGCCCGTTACCCAGAAATCCGGGCGGCTCTCGAACATCACATTCTCGACTCGATACCCGGGGCGCTCGAAGGTCTTAACGATTACCGGGTTGAGCGCGTTTCTTTGAGGAAAGCCGTGCACCATTTCGCGAAAGATCTGACGCACGTACCGGTTGCGGCTCTCCACGTCCGCGGCTGTCCTGATCCTGGCGCGCTCCCGGTCCCAGTGCTTCGCGAGTGCGCCTAGTGTCTAGTTGCATTAGTTCTGGTACTACTGTATGTTGAGTCATGCGCCGAAAGTCCGCGAAATTTCAGCTCAGCGACGAAGAGATGAAGACCTTAGAGGGATGGACCCGCCAAGGCAAGACGGAGCACCGTTT
>SYKU01000239.1 GCA_005808865.1 Acidobacteriota bacterium | reverse complement strand
GGTCATGTAATCGACGCCCTGCTCCGCCTGCTCTTCAATCACCTCGAGCATCACTTGCGCCGTGAGGTCTTCCACTCGCCTAACCCGAGTGAGCGCCTCGTAGATCGGCACCGTGCCGATGGGCACGGGCGACTCCGCGATGATCGCCTTGCGGATGAGCGGAATATCACCCCCGGTAGACAAATCCATCACGGTATCCGCGCCGTACTTCACCGAATACTGGAGCTTCTCAAGTTCCGTGTCGACGTTGGAGAGAACGGCGGAATTGCCGATGTTCGAATTGATCTTGCACCGGGAAGCGACGCCGATACACATCGGCTCGAGGTTCGTGTGGTTCACGTTCGCGGGGATGATCATCCGCCCGCGGCCCACTTCGGTACGAACAACGTCCGGCGAGAGCTTCTCACGTCCCGCGACGTACGCCATTTCTTCCGTCAGAATGCCGCGCCGCGCATAAAACATCTGCGTGCGCACGGGATCGTCCGCGCGTTTCGCCACCCAGTCTTTTCGCATATCTACTTTTTCTTCTTGGGCTTCTTTGTTTCTTTGCGGCCCTTATCCATGCCTTTTGCCATGTCCGTATTATACCCTTTCCGGAGATTCCGGCTAGTCCATTCGCAGCATCCCGCTGGCGTTCCGCTTTGGCACGGAGCCGACCGGGATCGTCTTCACGATCTTCATCGTCCTGTTGTCGATCACCACGGTCGAATCGATACCCGCGACCGCGACATACAGACTCTTTCCGTCCGGAGTGATGGTCAGCCACTCAGGGTGCAGGCCGACTTCCACCACCTTGAGCAGCTTGAAATCCGGTATTGAATAGGCCGCAACGAAATCGTAATATTTGCTCGTGGCCCAAAGCATCTTGCCGTCCGGCGTGATGGCCAATCCATGTGAGGGCGACCCTTGCAGGCCCTGCGTCTCCTTCTCGTGTCCGGGCGGGTCCGGAAGCGTTACCCGCCGAATCTCTCTGCGATCCGCGAAGTCGACTACCGCGAATCCGTGAAAGTTCGACAACTGCACGATGATCTCTTTCGTCGATCCGTCCGCGTTCTTGGTGAACGCCATCGGCCGGATCCCGGCGCTCAGCGTCAGGGTCCATGCGAGCGTGTTGGTGGCGGTGTCGATGACGTTGATCGTGCTCGCCGCGATCGACCCGGCCACTGCCCACTTGCCATCAGGCGTTACGTAAACGTTATGGATCTCCCCTTTGACTGGGACGCTCTTCACGTTTGTGAGCGAGGCTGCGTCGATTACGTCCACGGCGCCCGGAGCTTGCCGGATTCCGACGTAGACATGCGAGCCGTCTTTCGCGACATCCACGTTGTTCGGGCGGCCGCTGAGCGGAATCCGCTTGAACACTTTCAGCGTTTTCGCGTCCACGACGTCGAGTGTGGTGAGCCCTTCGTCCGTGACGTAGATCCGCCGTCCGTCGGGCGAGATCGCGACGCCGTGAGGCACCTCGATGTCTTCGATGATGCCGACCACCTTATTGGTGACGGGATCGATTACGTGGATGTTGTCGCCCGCCGCGTTCGATTGAAGGACACGCACGGCATCCGCGCTGAGAGCCGTCACGGCAACCAGCACCGCCAGGAATGCCCGTATCATTTCTTCCCTCCTCCCGTCAGTTGACGCAGCTTCTTCTCGTCCCCGGTTTGCGGACTCATTCCGTCCTGGCCGCGCGCCCAGGCCGCAAGGGTCTGCCATTCAGGGTCGCTCTGCGACTTCCAGTGTTTCCCGCCCGCATGAAAGCGGTCGCCGCCCGCCGCTTCGGCGAGGGGGTGGCGCAGCAGCGAGCTCTTGAGCGGATTGCCGGGCACGACGAAGAGCTTCCAGATCTCGAAGTTCTTGCGCGACTGCTCTTCGGTCCATCCCGAGGCACCCGCGGCGAGCGGTACGAGCGGGGGACTCCCATGCCTGTGACAGGTCACGCAACGCGCATGCCCCGGCCGTTTCTTGAGCAGGATGGGTTGGACCCGCTCCTTGAAAAATGAGTAATCCAGCGTCGGCGCCTTCTGCGCCGGGGCAGGATGAGCGAGCAATACTGCGATGACTGTGAAGTACACTGCCGTCATTCCGGACTCCCAGCTAAAGACCTTATCACACCCGAGGACGGTCACGGGAAACCGAATAGCAGCAGTACTCCATATGGACCGAAGCCTCGCGGAAAACCGAAGGCCGCATCCTTGAGGAAGCCCGCCGGCTGGTCATTTCAGTGGATTCATTCCCCGGCGCGTTCCAGGGTCGGGCGCGGAGTTGCGGCCAATGCCGGCTATGGCTAAGGGGCAACCGCGCCGGAGTTGCAGCGCCTGCGTCTCGAAGACATTGAGCTTATTCGCAGGCGTGCCTCGACGGCGATGTTGGTTGATCCGGGAGTGCGGCACGCGGCTTCGCGGTACTTGTTCGAAGCGGCGTTGCCCTTCTGTAACGCGCTACGGCTGAAGCGATGTTTCGGCCGGGCTGGGGTCTTCAAAACAGGACGTAAGCCGCAACGTTATCGCACGGGCGGGATTCGGGTCGTTTGCATGCACACGAAGTATCCCGAAAACAGCACTTCGCGATTCCTTCCCTCCCAGACCGGCTGTAGAGACTCCGCGCACCACGTCCTGATCGCTTCAATCGGCCCGCCGTTTCTCGTGGCGAACGCCACATTCGTCTCCGTCAGCACGTACTCAAGGTAGAAATGCGGCGTGAGTGTCAGGGCGATCTCAAAGAGCTCGCTGTTCGCGACGCGGAACCCCGAGTCGATCCCGGCGAGAATCTCGGGATCGAGCGGACGCGCTTCGCTTCTCGGCCACGGGTAGCGCGTAGTGAAATTCGAGTGCCACTCGGCTAGCGCCGGTGAGTCGCTAAACTTCCGGCCCGGCCTGAAATCGTAGACCACAAGATACCCTTCCGGCCGTAGGACGCGCACCGCCTCCGAAAAGAATTGATCCAGGTTCACGTAATTCAGCGAGCCCGCGGCGGTCATCAAATCGAACTCGCCTCCTCGGAAGGGAATTCGCTCCGCTCGGCCGGCCACGAAGCGAGCTTCCGGCGCGACAGCCGGCGTCAAGTGCAGCATCGCTTCCACCGGCTCAAGTCCAATGCACTCGTCCGCGAAGCCCTGGAGTGCCTTCGTGGACAGCCCGGCCCCACAGCCAATGTCCAGGGCGCGCCGAAAGGTCCCCTTCCCGGCGAAATAAGTCCGGACGAGGTCGATCACCCGCGCGTGGACAGGCGGCCGTGCGAAGGCGTAACCAGCGGCCATGACGTCGGAAGAATAGAGATTCGCCATTCCGTTTAATGGGTCATCGAGTAGACGACGAAGTTCACCCCGATCCTGATTCCGAGCGCCGAGTACCTCTCAGGATAGAATGGGTCGTCCGCCCATTCCCAGGCGTCGCCGACGTCGGAGTTGAACGCCATCGCCACCATGATGCGGTTTTGGTCGTCGTAGATGCCCCGCCAGTGCGGCACGGAACCGTCGTTCCGATAGGTTGTCCCGCGCCGGATCCCCCACTGGCCGGGGATCTGAAAGCGTTCGTCCAGATCGTAGACCGTGTGAAAAATCGCATCAGCGTCTTCAATCTCAACGATGGGCCGGTCGGGAAATACCAGCCGCATGCTCTCCATGAAGCGGTCCCATTCCTCGGTTCCCCAGAAGTCGTCCAGCATCAGGAATCCACCGCGCAGAAGATACTCGCGGAGTTTGGCGGCCTGCGTGCCAGTGAGCTTCCAGTCGCCCATTTCACCGGCGCAGAGCCAGGGCCAATTGAAGACGTCGTCTCCGTCGTCGAGATTCACCGGCTGTTCCACGGACCTGGCATGAATTCGCGTCAGACGTCGGACCGCCTGCGCGAAGTGGCGGTCGGCGCGGGGATAGTCTTGCGTCCAACTGGTGCCGCCATCGAGCCAGTCGCGCGCGGGCCCACGGCTATATCGGCCGAAACGCGCGTTAGGATGGGCCGGATACATCAACCGCCCGAAGACCCATTCCGACGGTTCCCTCCAATCGGGCGGCAAGTCGACGTCGTCATAAGGCTCAAGACTCTGGTAGACGCGGAATGGGCGTGGCGCCGCAAACAGCGCAGCTGTCACGGCCGCGGCGCACGCCGCTCTCCGCAGTTGTTTTCGCGCGTTCAATCGCATGGACTACCGAACCAGCATTACCTCGCGCAGTTCCTTCTTGTGAAGGACCGGCACCCTCGCACCGGAGGCCGGATAGCCAACCGGAATCACAAGGAACGGGCGCTCATTGGCCGGCCGTTCCAGCACGTGATTGAGGAAACCCATCGGACTCGGCGTGTGGACAAGCGTCGCGAGACCGCTCCAGTGCAGCGCCGCGAGCAGAAATCCGGTCGCGATCCCCACTGACTCCGCGACATAGTAGTGTTTCAGCCGCCGCGAATCCTCCACGCCGTAGTCGATCCGGAACACCACGATAACGTACGGCGCGATCTCCAGATGTTCCTTGTGCCAGTCCGTTTCGAATGGTTCGAGCGCGTGCAGCCATTCGTCAGGAAAACGCCGCTCGTAGTTCTCTCTTTCTTCCGCTTCAGCCGCTTCACGGATTCGCCGCTTAAGGTCCGGGTCCGCTACTACGACAAACCGCCACGGCTGTTGGTTCGCGCCACTCGGGGCGCTCGCCGCGCACCGCACGGCGTCTTCAATCAGTTCGATAGGAGCGGGCTCCGGGGAAAAGTGACGGACCGTTCGCCGCGTCCTCATCCGCTCACGGAACTCCGCCGATGCCTTCCGCTGATCGGCGTCGATCATGCGATGGAATGCGAGCGGCTCGGTCATGCGAGATTCCGTCCCGCGCTGTGCGCGCCGACAGCAGGCGGTAACGCCCGCTCCATCAATGCGCGCGCCTCGGCAATCACGAGATACTCCCGCGCAAATGCCGGTCGGCCGCTGACGGGGCTCGCAGGCTGCGCTACCTTGGGACGGGAAAGCTCAGCCATCAGAGTATCCGCTTCCCCAGCGCCGATGTGATGAGACCAACGGCGAGATCGGCCGTGCGATTGGCGTCGTCGAGCACCGGATTCACCTCGACAACATCCATCGACCGCATGCCTTCGGAATCGCAAACCATCTCCATCGCCAAATGCGCCTCTCGATAAGTGCCGCCGCCCCGGACCGGCGTTCCCACACCGGGAGCTTCGCGTGGATCAAGATAGTCCATGTCCAACGAAAGGTGAAAGCCAGCCGTTCCCACGGACACCACGCGCAATGCGTCCTGCATCACCGCGCGCAAGCCCCTCTCGTCGATATCACGCATGGTGAACACAGCCATGCCGGATCCACGGACGTTCAGGCGCTCCAGTTCGTCCATATCCCGAACGCCCACCAGTGCGACGCTCGACGCGTTTACCTTCGGCGAGAACCCGCGGATCGTGACAAGCTCCGGAGGCCCGAGCCCGATGCAGCAGGCGAGCGGCATGCCGTGAACGTTGCCGCTTGGGCTTGATTCCGGCGTGTTCATGTCCGCGTGCGCATCGATCCAGAGCAGACCGATCTTCTCGCTTTTCCGGCGATAGAACGACGCGACTCCGGCCACTGTACCTACCGCCACCGAATGATCGCCACCCAGAATGACCGGCGCCTTACCGGTGCTGAGCGCGGTTTCAACCAGCTCCGCCAACCGCAGGCAGGATGCCGCTATCTGCGGCAGGTACTTGGCGCGGATGGGGCCTTGCGGAGCGCTCTCTGCCTGCTCCGCCGGCACATTGCCAAGGTCGTCCACCTGATAACCAAGCGCGGCCACGCGCTTGTTGAGGCCCGCCACACGGATGGAGGAAGGACCCATATCGACGCCGCGGCGGTCCTGGCCCAGATCGAGCGGCGCGCCGATGATCGCGATATTCGAGTTGCGCATCTCTCCCCAGCCTCCTCAGGGGCGGATGCGATACAGCATGCGCGGGAAAGCGATCGTCTCGCGGATATGCTCGAGGCCGCACAGCCACGCGACGCAGCGCTCAATGCCCATACCGAATCCTCCATGCGGAACGGAACCGTACTTCCGGAGATCGAGATACCAGTCGAAAGCCTCCTTTGGAAGGTGGTGCTCTTCGATGCGCCGCAGCAGCAAATCGAGGTCGTGGATGCGCTGGCCGCCTCCAATGATTTCGCCGTAGCCTTCCGGCGCAAGAACGTCGACTCCGAGCGCGACTTCCGGACGCCCGGGGTCCGGCGCCATGTAGAAGGCCTTGATTGCGGTTGGGTAGCGATCCACCATCAATGGCTTGTCGTAATCTTGCACTAGCAGCGTCTCGTCGGTGCCGCCGAAATCGCCTCCCCACTCGATAGGACTGCCTTTCGCATTGAGGATCTTGACGGCCTCGTCGTACTGAATCCGGGGAAACGGAGCCTGAATCCCCTCGAGTCTGGCGATGTCGCGTTCCAGCGTCTTGAGCTCCGCGCGCCTGTTTTCGAGCACGCGATGCACAACGAACACAATCATCTCTTCGGCAACCCGCTTGACGTCTTCGAGATCGGCGTATGCCATTTCCGGTTCCACCATCCAGAATTCGGTAAGGTGCCTGCGTGTTTTCGATTTCTCCGCCCGAAACGTCGGCCCGAAACAATACACCTTGCCGAATGCCATAGCGGTTGCTTCGCTATAGAGCTGGCCGGACTGCGTGAGATAAGCTTTCTCGTCCTCGAAGTAATCTACTTCGAAAAGAGACGTTGTCCCTTCGCAAGCGGCCGGCGTGAAAATCGGAGTGTCGACCAGCGTGAATCCGTTCGAGTCGAAGTAGTCCCGCACCGCCTTAATGATTTCGTGCCGGACGCGCAGCACGGCATGCTGGCGCTGACTTCTGAGCCACAGATGGCGGCGGTCCATCAGAAAATCGATGCCATGGTCCTTTGGCGTAATCGGATATGGATCCGATTCAGCCACGCGCTGAATGACTTCGAGGTCTTCGAGATCCAGTTCGTAGCCGCCGGTCGCGCGCGCGTCAGCGCGGACCTTCCCCGCTACCACGATCGACGATTCCTGCGTCAGGCCCGTGACGGTTTCAAACAGCGATTCGGGAAGCGCGCTTTTGACAGCCACGCACTGGATGATGCCCGTTCCGTCGCGCAGGAGAGGAAAGGCGATCTTTCCCGACTTTCGCATGTTATAGAGCCACCCTGGTATCCTCACCGTCTCGCCCACATGGGCGCCGGCCTGCGCGATGGTGACCCGGGGCGGAGTGCTGTTATTCGTCATTTCGCAGGCTCTCCAGACGGTCGAATACTTCGTTAGCCTTATCCAGCAAATTTCCAGCACCGGCCGGATCCTTCAATTCAAGCAGCAGCGGATACTGGTCCTCACGACTCCGAAATGCGGACATCATCTGCTTCCACTCGATTGTTCCCCCCTCCGCAACCAGTGGAAAAAGGTGTGAGTCGGACGTGCCGTCGTTATCGTGCACGTGGGTCGAACGAACGCGTTCCTTCATGATTTCGAATTCGCCTGCCGCGCTTCCGCGCAGGTTCGCGTGTCCGGTGTCGAAAACAAACTTCAGATCCAAATGTGTAACGCCGACGAAATACATGAGCCGCTCCGCGCTCGATAAGTCGTTCGGGATGTTCTCCAGCAGGATCTCGACGCCACGCTGGCGCGCGAAGATGGATAATTCTTCGAGGGCCGAGAAGGCGGCGTCGAGTTTTCCCTCCTCAAACTCTTCGCCACCCACTCCGATGTGCTGGATCAGATAACGGAAGGGGACGATCTCCGCAACCTCAATGGCTCGCTTGATCTCATCCACCATGGGAAACCGCTTCGACCTCACCGGTTCGGTGATCGTGATCACGGACTGCGGACCCGAGCGGCCCCAGATTTCGTCGGTGAACATCGGTGAGTGCAGCGAGTGCAGCTTCAATTCCGAATCCCGGAACCAGTGCCCAAGCTCATTCACCTGGGCTGAGTTCCGGTAGTCGAGATGCTGGCGCGCGCAGAAGACCTCGACTGCGGGGATACGGGCTCGTTGAATCCGGTCGAGCATGGCCACCGTGAGCCGGTGGTTGACGAATAGATGCGTGGAGAGAACCCGGTTCATCTAATATCCTTTGGCGACGGCTTCCACCCGCCCGTCCGCCGCGCCCTGAAGCCACCCGCCGTCAATCAGGATCGCTGCAACTTCACCGATAAACGAAACGTTTCGAATCTCGTGACCGCGGGACTTGAGCAGCGCGACTGTATCGGGCGAGAATCCTTTCTCCATCACGATCGCGTCAGGCAGCCACTGATGGTGAATGCGCGGCTGGTCCACGGCCTCCTGCACGTTCATGCCGAAATCGAGCACGTTGACGATGGTCTGAAGGACCGTGTTAATGATCGTGGGGCCGCCGGGCGATCCCGTTACGAGGTACGGCTTGCCCTCCCGCAAGACGATCGTGGGAACCATGGACGAAAGCGGCCTCTTGCGCGGCTGAATCGCGTTCTTCTCGCCCTGCACAAGACCAAAGAGGTTCGGCTCGCCCGGTTTCGCCGAGAAATCGTCCATTTCGTTATTCAGGAGAAAGCCCAGCTTGTTCAGGGTCACGCCGTTGCCGAACCCGCCGTTCAGAGTGTAAGTCACGGCCACAACATTGCCCTGGGCATCGACGATTGAGTAGTGCGTCGTCTCGGTGCTTTCGTAGGGGGCAAACTCCCCCGGACGCACCTGCGCGCTGGGCGTGGCGCGCTCCCCGTCGATGGAGGCTCCGAGCGACGCGATGTACTTCTTGTTCAGCAGCGCGCTTACAGGCACATTTACGAAATCTGGATCTCCTACGTGCTCACTCCGATCCGCGAAGTAGCGCCGCATCGCTTCCGCCAACATATGCGTGGACGACGCCGAACCAGCGCCCGATTTCTCGTACCCGGAACCTTCGAGCACCCCTAGCATCTGAAGGACGCCGATGCCGCCGGAGCTTGGGGGCGGAGCGGTGACGATCGAGTAGCTTTTGTAACTCCCGACGAGCGGTGCGCGCTCGCGAACGGTGTAGTTCTTAAGGTCCTCCAGCGTGATTTCGCCGCCGTTCGCCTTCATGTCCGCTGCGAACAATCGCGCCGTCTCGCCTTCGTAGAAATCCTTCGAGCCGAGATCGCGGATACGCTGGAGGGTCCTCGCGAGCTCGGGCTGAACTAGAACCTCTCCGGCTTCGTAATAGTTGCCGTCGCGTTGAAAGATGCGCTTCGATTCGGCGAATCGCGGCAGGAGCTTGTTCGACTTGAGAGACTGCGAGAGCGCCCATGAAACGGGGAATCCCTTTGCAGCCAGTTGAACGGCGGGATCGATCAACTCCCTCCATGTCCGGCTTCCATACTGCCGGTGAGCCAGCTCAAGGCCGCGGACGGTGCCTGGAACGCCGGCCGCACGGTAGCCGGCCTTACTGTCCTCGGTGAGCTTTCCTCCGGCGTCCAGGTACATGTTGCGCGAGGCCTTCTCCGGGGCACGTTCGCGAAAGTCGAGGAATGTGGTCTTGCCGTCGGCGAAGCGCGCGAGCAGGAATCCGCCCCCGCCGAGGTTGCCCGCCGACGGGTGGGTCACGGCGAGCGCGAAGCCCACGGCGACCGCGGCGTCGATTGCGTTGCCCCCGCTCTTCAGGACGGCCACGCCGACATCGGTCGCATTGATCTGGCGCGTGACGACCATGCCGTTCCGCGCGCGCACCGGCTGCCGGGCGGATAAGCCTGGCGCGCAGAGCAGCGCGGCGAGAATGGAAAATAGTCTCGTGTACATATAGAACTGGATTATCTCAGCCTCGCGCTCTTCGCCGCCACTCGAACAGCGCGACACCGGCGGCGACGGAAACGTTTAGCGAGGCGATGCTGCCGCTCATGGGAATCCGCAGTACCGCGTCGCAATGCTTCCTGACCAGCTCGTGAAGGCCCTTCCCTTCCCCGCCAAAAACAAAGGCGGCAGGCGAAGCGTACTCGACGCGGTCGTAGTCTTCAACGCCGCGTTCATCGAAGCCGTAGATCCAAAACCCGCGCTCTTTCAGTTGTTCAAGCGTACGGTTGATGTTTGTCACGCGAGCGACCGGGAGGTGCTCAAGCGCGCCGGCGGCGGCCTTTCCAACGGTCTCCGTGAGACCTGCCGCGCGACGTTCAGGGACGATGACGGCCTCCGCGCCGGCCGCGTGGGCGGTGCGAACGATTGCACCCAGGTTGTGCGGATCCTCGACGCCATCAAGCACGACAAGCATCTTCGCGCCGTTCACGACGCCGTCAAGATCGGCATACTTGTGTGCCGAACCCAGGGCAACAACGCCTTGATGCGTAGCCATGCCCGCAATGCGGTCGAGCCCCGGCCTCGGCTCGAAGCGCACGGCAATGCCGTTCGTCCGCGCCAGATCGATCACTTCCTGGATACGCGCGCCGCCCGCGCCTTTGGCGATCAGGATGCGGTCAAGCGGACGTCCGGCGCGCAGAGCTTCGACGACCGGATGAACGCCAGTGAAAATCGCCATGCGTGCGCCGGCTATTCTGGCATGACGCCGAGCCCGTTGTTGAAGCGATTCGTGAAGTTAGCCATGGCGGCGATGAGCGTGATTTCGACCGTCTGTGCTGCGTTGAAATGCGCTTCCAGGTCAGCGCCCGAAGTTTGGCTGTTCGCGGAGCGCGTCAGCTCGCGGGCGTACGAGATAGCTGCCTGCTCAGATGGCGTAAAGCTCTCGTTGCGGGCTTCGCGGAGTGCCGTCATTTCGTCCTCCGTGATACCGGCTTTCTTGCCGCTCGCCTGGTGCGCGCTCAGGCAGTATTGACATTGGTTCACGAAGGAGCAGGCGAGGTAGACAAGTTCTTTCGTGCGGCGCTCTACGGTGCCGGGTCCCATGATCGCGCCGTAGAGCGGCACGAAGCTCTTGAGCACTTCAGGCCTATGGGCCATGGTTCGAAAAAAATGATTTGGGCGGCCGGATCGGCTTTCAAGCGACGCGAGAAATTCGTTGGCGGCCGGATCGGCAAAGGGTACGGATAAGGGCATTGCTTGAGTATAACGGGCGGGTGCCCCGCCCGACAGTGAGGCAGAGTGCGCCGCCAGGGACGCCATGACTCGCCCCGCACCGAACCGTCCGCGCCACTCCCACTCAAGCGTCACCACGATTCCAACTCGCATAACTCAAATGACATATTCTCCGCTGCGCGCGGGAAGTGGTTGGGTAGGGAAAAAGCCATTTCAAATGTTGTGTGTTGTGGAACGTCCGGCGAAGGGCGTCGATGCCGCGGCATCTCGAGTTTCCGGACCGGGTAAAAAACGGATGTTCCGCGCCGGTTTCAGATCCGCGGACGCACGGAAATGGTCTTCCAGCGCCGCCGCCGGACGCAGAACCTCAGACGCCGTTTGAGCGGGGGGAGCCTGGCCCTATCTTGTTGCCGCATCTCCCGGCTACAGCTTGCTCCAGAGAGCGATTGTCGAGATCCCGCCATAGAACACCGCGCAGCACACAAGTCCCACGCGCAGGGGCCACGGCGCGCGCAGCTGCGCGGGCATCAGCCTCTGATTCACGTAGAGCAGGTGTACCGCGGAAAATGCCATCGCGATGTTGACCAGAACGCCGGACATGATCGCGAGCGCGAGCGGATTCGGGCTGAGCCGTAGCGCGATCAGTCCCCACGTTCCGTAGCCAACAAGTATCGCGTAATAGGGGTACTTCACGGAGTTGCCCTCGAGGTGGCGCAGGCGTTTCGAACCCATCCAGATTACATCCGTCCAGCGGCGGCTGATGCCGTCCAGATTCGAAACCTGCGTTGGAAACAGGATCGCGAAGCCGCACAGAAGCGTCAGAAACCAGAAGATCTCGCCATGACGGTCAGCGATCGCGCGAGCCGTCATGGCGGCCACGGCGTTGCCTTCAATGTTCTTCGCGCCGCGAATGAACTCATACGAGATCATGGCGGGCACCGCCATTCCGACGAGGCACGCCGGAGCCCACAGCGCCATTTGATCGCGGAGCAACAGCCGCATCCACCCCTTCCAGCGACGGAGATTCTCCGCGGTCAGGTCGAAAACTTTGCCTGTGTGGGAGAGTTTGATGGTCTTCCCGCCCACGGCGCTCGGAATTGCGCCCACCTGCGCCCCCATGCCCCATCCCTTGTCGCGCACGAGATTGGAGAACGCGATGTTGGTCAATCCGCCCGCGCCCGCAATGGCCGCGAACGCCGCGAGCGTCGCCCAACTGAACTCGGTCTCGGGCAGCGCGCCGAAACGAAACAGACCCGAGATGATCTCCCATTGCGAATCCCAACTGACCCAAAATACAGCGATCGCCCCCAGATAAGTCAGGATCAGGGTCAACTTCGTGACCATCACGCGCTCCAGCGAATTGTAGATCTTACCGCCGAAAATGAGCGGCACAAATGCTGTCAGGAAGACGCTGTAGCTGAGTGCCCGGACCAGGGCTCCGTCAGCGGCCGTGGGCAGGCGTTTCAGTATGACCGCGGCGATCGGCACGGCTGCGTTCGCGCTAAGATACGGCCAGTAGCTGCCAAGGTCAATCATCAGGTAGAAAGCGATCCAGAACCGCGTGCTGGGCGGCGTGCGAAGAAATCCAACCAGCACGGACTCACCGCAGTAGAGGGCGTACCGCTGAATGACGAGGTTATAACAGACCTGCACGAGGATCGCGATCGTGGCGATCCACAGCACGCGCCCTCCGTACTGGGCAGTCACAAGCGGCCCGAAGAGCCATTCGCCCCCGCCGATATTGGACCCGGCCATCAGAAGACCGGGGCCGATGAGTTTTGTCCACTCGCGGGCGCGGAAGACCGGCGGATCGGGCAATTCCGATTTTTCCCAAGGCGTGAAGGCTGGCACGAAGAAAGGGCGGTTGGACTTCCCAGTCAGATCAGTCCGATTTTAGCTGACTTCATGGCCTTTCAGGAAATAGCTGTTCAAGGGCCGCATGCGGGACCTTGGTGGCGGGCAGGCCTTGGTTGTTAGTGGCGGGTTGCCACCCGCGAATTTGTCGGTTGCGTAATCGTGCGCGGGCGCAGCGAACGAACGGAAAACCCCCCTGATGCAACCTCCAGACGATCCGGATGGGCTGATTTTTGACCACAAAACATCGCACTCCCGCAAGCACGCTGTCCCTTCACCCATTTTTCACGCCTGCCGGTTGCAGCAGAGGGCAGGTTGAAGTCGAACTTCGACTTTACAATCAAAGGAATAGCAGCATCTTGGCCACGGTGTCAATTCGTCTAAACCGTTAGTTTCACTGGATCTGGCATGCACAGACCCGGAAACCACTGTGTCGAAAACGCCGGAGGGTGTGTCGGTGTGACTCAGCTCGACTGAGAGTGCCGCAGCATCAGATCGTCCGCCTTGACCGACGGGCACCAGTAGCGCTCGATATGCTCCACTACAAGTTCGGTACCGCGCTCGTGGCTGACGTAAGGTCTTTGCCGCGGATCGTACATCGCATCCGTCAGATCGCGAACAAGCACAACTTGCCGCCCAATACGGGTCATTTGCCTGATCCCGAAGGAGCGTCCCAGCACACACATGTTGGCGTGGACACCCATTAGCGCGATATTCCCGATGCCTTCCTTCTCGCAGAAATTATAGATCTCCTGACCGCTGTCGCTGATGCCATCGTAGGCGGCGATCTCGATCCCTTCATGCTGACGGTTGTAGCGGCGGACCCTCTCCCCGACTACCGCGTCGTCACAAGGCTCGGTCACGTCGTCGATCGGTAGCCCCGCTTCCCTCTTGCGGTCCAGGTAGCACCACTTGCCGATCGGCTCTGGCGGCGTGGCGGGCTTCGCATCCGTCATTCTGCGGCGGAACGGCGTGTTCTTGTAAACGTCCATGGTGCCGCTTGGCGCGTGGATGATCATCACCCCTGCGCGGCGGGCCGCCTTCAAGACTTCGTTCATCCTCGGGACCATCATCGCAAGGCGGCGGGCGGACGACTGGCAATAATGGTTGTCCCACATATCGCAGATGATGATGGCCGTGGATGCCACGGGCCAGATCAAGTCGTGCCGAATGGGCCGTGAGTTCTCGTCGCGCGCGCGGGCTTCCAATCGCAATACGCCCGGCAGGCGCTCCCGATTCACCTCCGACGCGGAGGTTCGAGGCAGCAGCAGGCTCGACAGCAAGGGGAGCGCTTCACGTCTGGTCATTGCTGGTTGCTCCTCTTCAGGAACCGGCGTTTCAAGTTGTCCAGGAGCTTTTCATCTCGCACGCGCTCAAGCTCCCGCAGTAGCCGCGATTCGGCCGCTTCGAGCGCGGCTATGCGGTTTCGCTGAGCGGCAATCGCCGCGTCGCGGTTCTCCACCTTGAGGGTTAGGTCGACGGCAGTCTTCGCCAGGCTCTCGCGTTCGCTCTCCATCCTTTGCAGCGCGGCGTAGGATTCGCGGATCGTATCCAGATGGCGGCCAATCAGGTTTTCGACCGTGAGGATATGCTCCTCGCGCTCGGCAACTTCCGCGGCTAATGCATCAATGCTTGCCTGGCGCCGCCTGGCCTCCTCCTTAATGGCATGGAGTGCCTCGGAGGTCGATTCGAGCGCATGCAGACGCTCGGCGGCTGCGTTTTCCAGAGCAGTGATGCGATTCCCGCGTGCCTCAATCTCGGACGTAAGGGCGGTCATTCCCTGGGCACGAAGTTCCGCTTCCGAGCGAATGCTCTCAATCGCGGCATTCAAAACCCGGAGCAATTCGAGGCGCTCGGCGGCCACTGATTGTAGCGACCGGATTTCCGCGCCGCTCGCTGCCAGACGGCCTTCGCGATCTCTCAGCTGTGATCCAAGACCGTCAATCTGTCCAGCCGAGATTTCAAGCGCTTCAAGCCGGTCGGCCAAGACAACTTCCAACGACTCGAGTCGCAGCGCGCGCTCCGCCAATTCCGCGGAAAGCTTTCCGATCAAAGTGGCGCGAGCTTCAGCCTCTTGCTCCATGAGGGCAAGCCTGCCGCTAGCCGTACGCAAACCATCAAGACGTTCGGACGCGATTGCCTTGAGCGACTCAATCTGGCCACTGCGGAAAGCCGCGTCACTGGTAAGTCTCTCCACAATACGCGCACTATCGGCAGCCGCATCCTCGGCCTGACGGATCTGAGCCGCGTAATTTTCGACTTGTGTTTGAAGGTCGGAGATCACGGCCGCACGTTGCTCCAATTCGATGCGCCGGCCCGTCACATCGGCCGTAAGGGCGTCTATTTCGGCAGTGCGGCGCTCCACGTCCAGCTGCGCGTCTTCGAGCGCCCATTCCGTCTCATGCAGCGCCTTCAGGCGTTCAGCCGCGGTTGCCCGAAGCGCTGTAAGTTGCCGGTCCCGCGCTGCCACTTCGACAGTCAGGTGGTCGATCTCTCTGTCTCTCTCTCCGGAACATTCGAGCAGGGCGTCTATCTCGCGATGCGCTTCGATGAGAGCCTGAAGCCGTTCCACGGCTGTCGCCTCAAGGCCGTCAATGCGCCCCTGCCGTGCCGCGAGTTCTGCTGTCAGTTCGTCGATGCTCCTGCCTCGCTCCTCAGAAACGGCTGCCAGCCCTTCGATTTCAGCTCGCGACTTGTTGAGGGACTGGAGCCGCTCCTCGGCGACCGCCTCAAGAACGTGGATGCGCTCCTGCCTCGCCGCTGCGGATTTCAGTTCGCGGTCAAGCTCCTCTATTAGGGCTGCCCGAATTTCCGCCTCACGCCGAATCGCCTGCATCTCAGCCATTGCGGCCTTGAGGGCGTTCAGACGTTCGTCGGCCGTTGCTTCCAGACTGGCAATCCGGAGCCGGCTGTTCGTCGATTCCGAGAGCAGCGCCTCGTATCCGGCCTGTAGTTCCGCAAGCCTCGAAGTTGATGCCTGAAGTGATTCTTCGAGCCGCGCGTTACCTTTTTCGAGGGTCCCCGCGTCCGCGTTTAATACCGCGACACGCTCCTCGTATCGCTGAATCTCTGCTCTCAGGTTCTCAACGTCACGCTGAGACGCGTGCATGGCGGGCTCGATGGTTCCGATTCGTTCCTCACGAGCCGTCAGTTCGGCCGAGAGTGTAGTCAGCGCATCATTGCGGATCTGGAGTTCGGCGCGCGACTGACGAAGCTCCTCCGATGCCAATCGCAGATCGGAGGACTGGACTGCGATCGCATGCTCGAGATCGGCAATGCTCCGGCTACGGGCGTCCAGCTCGACCGTGAGTTCGGTGATCCTGGCGGCATGCAGGCTGGACTCGGTTCGCGCCTGCTTCATCCCTTCGTCTAAAGAACGTATGACGCCCAGACGGTCTTCGGCCGTGGCTGCGAGCATCGCATTGCGCTCTTCCATTGATTGGAGTTCAGCCGTACGTGCAGCTAGCTCCGCGGAGCTCCGTTCCGCTTTCCCACGCCATTCTTCCGACGTTCGCGCGATTGACTGCGCCGCCTCAATGCGCTCTGCCAGTTCCGACTCGAGTGTGCAGGTTCGCAGTTCCCTCGCGGCGAGCTCAGCCGTAACAGATCTCAAGTTGTCGCCGCGCCGTTCCGCTTCGGCGCGCATTTCCCGCAGGGCTGAACTCGTGGATTCGAGCGCGGCGAGCCGTTCCCCGGCGGCGGCCTCTACTCTATTGATCCGGTCCTCCCGAGCGGCCAACTCGCCCCTCAGTTCTTCGATACGCTCGGTGCTCCGCGCGCCTTCGGCGCGCAGATTTTCGACGGTCCGATTCGAAGCCTTCAAAGCCGCAGTCCGCTCCGCCGCAACGGCCTCAAACGCCGCAATCCGCCTGTCACGAGCTTCCAGTTCGGCGATCAGTTCAGTCACCGCATGCGCCCGCCGGTCGGCATCAATGCGCATCTCCTCAAGCGCGAGACTCGAAGCCCGCATCGATGCAAGCCGCTCGGCCGCCGTGGCCTTGAGAGCTTCAATCCGCTTCTCACGCAGCACCAATTCCGCTGTAAGCGCGGACAGACCCTCCGCGCGGCGTTCCGATTCGGCGCGAATCTCTTCAAGCTCCGTGCTGGACGACCGCAACGCCTGGAGGCGTTCTTCCGCCACCGCATCCAGTTGAGCCATCTTTTGGTCGCGAAGGGCCAATTCCGCTTCCCGCCCGGAAAGCCGCGCGGCACTGCGCTCCGCCTCGACACGCATCTCCTGGAATGTCCGGTTTGAAGCCTCCAATTCGCGTGAGCGTTCGTCCGCAAGTCGCTCGACTTCAGCGATGCGCTTCTGCCGGCTGTTCAGTTCGCCGCTGAGGCGCTCAATGAGTTGCGCGCGGCGGCCTGCTTCCGCGCTAACGGATGCAATCTCGGATTCCGCTCTCTGCATCTCATAAAGGCGCTCCGCCGCAATTGACTCGAGGCTGGAGATGCGATGGTCACGCGTGGCAATCTCGGCAGTGAGAGCCAACTGACCTTCCGCCCGCCGCTCCGCTTCCACACGCAGGTTCGCCATACCGGACTCGAGGCTCTCCAGCGCGCGGAGACGTTCCGATGCGAGGGATTCGATTTCATCGATGCGCCTCTTGCGGTCCTCGATCTCGGCAGTAAGCGAAGCCTCCGCCTGGACACGCCGGTCGATCTCCGCCCGCATTTCGCTAAGAGACGCGGAGAGGTTCCCGATGGCCTCCAGCCGTTCGTTTGCGGCTTTTTCGAGCGTCTGTGATCGCGCCTCCCGCGCGTCGAGTTCCGCGGCGAGTTGTTGAATAAGTCCCGCCCGTTCTTCGGCGATTTTGCCCGCCTCCTCACGGGAAGCCTCAACCGCACCAAGCAGCGCAAGGCGATCGGAAGCAACGCGCTCGATCTGCTCGATTCGCTCGTCGCGCGCTTTGACCTCCGCATCTCTGTTTAGGAGAATTCGGGCCCGTTGTTCACTTTCTTCGCGTACGTTGCGAAGGGCGACGTCGGCGCGGGCCAAAGCGTCTAGCCGCTCCGCCGCCAACCGTTCCAGATCCGCGAGATTCCTTCCCGCGCCGCCGGCGCCCGTTATACTGGCTGTCCTCTCCTCCGCGGTTTCTCGCCGCGGCAGCGCGCCATTTCGGAACAGAATGTACGGTAGATGCTTGACGGCGGACCCAACCGATTTCCCCTCGGCAAGCCGGGGAAAGGGAAGGTCAAGACTTGGCGCGCGACGGCCCTCGATCTTCCCGAGAAACAGGGACATCAGTGCCTGCGATGCCGCCTCTTCACGAAACAGCGCTCCAGGTATGGCTGCTTCCAGTTCCCTGTTGCCAAGCAGCCGCAGACCACCTCGGGCGTAGCGGCGCAGCGCCTCGCGAGCCGATTTCGGCGTCTCGTCGCCCTGACGGTTCAATGACAGTGACGGCCCGAAGTGAAATGTCATGCCCACGATGCCGTTCGGCTTCAGTATTCGCGCGATCTCTCCAGCCGCGGCCTCCTGCTTTTGCACCGGATAACGCTCCAGCGTTGAAAGGCAAACGACAGCGTCGAATGTAGAGGCGGCCAACTGAGTAAGTCCACTCAGATCGGCGGTTCGGGCACGGTATTTTTGAAGGCCGAGAGTTTCCGCGCAACGTTTTCCCGCGCTGACCAGGCTACGGTCCGGATCAATCGCCAAAATATCGTTACCCGCCAGTCCCGCCTGAAGGACCAGATGGGACGCCGGGCTGCACACAAACAAGATTCTGCGCCCGCCCGCATGCAGGTCAAGCACTTTGTAGAGCCAAACGAGTTCCCAAAACCTGGCGGGACGTAAGGCCAGCGACGGCGGATCTTCGAGGGTGCCGTCCGCGCCGATTTCCCCGCCCGCTCCGAATGCGAGCAGATCGAGCATCAGTAAATCGCGGACATCGGCGTCCTCCGAAAAAGTCTCGAGGAACTTGGCGAGCCGAGGCCGCGTAAGCATCACGTTGACGCCCGGCATCCGGGCCGGCATGCGCCGGTCGCCCGGAAGGAGTCCCACCAGTTCGGCGCTCCAGGGTATTTCGACCTTGCGCGCTTTCCCGGTGCGTTTCTCGTGTTCCGGGACGGATCTGGCGTCCTTTCTCGGCGGGTAAACCAGAGCCAATTTTGATAGCACGTGTTTCGTGAGATGTCTCCCTCGGTGCTCGTGTGATTACAAGATTAGCAGATATGCCTAGCAGCCCGTGGTTTAAGTAGCCCTTTTTAGGCCGCGCGGCTATCGTATCCCGGCCGGGAAAAATCGCACCGGTTCGGCTGCCGTTTGGAAAATCGGCTTCGGAACGGTTCTCCAGGCCCGCGAACGACCGTTGGAGCGATCACAGAGAGCATTTGAGCGGCAAAAATGACGATCCCGCGATCCTGAAGGCCTCGCGGAGTTCCCACTCCCAGTTGGCGCCTCATGAGCATTCCCGGATTGAACGCTCCGGCATGGACAATCAGACGCTTGAGAATGTTG
>SYKU01000238.1 GCA_005808865.1 Acidobacteriota bacterium | reverse complement strand
GTGCCGCATCGTCTCCCAATCCGACTTGCTGCCCATGATGACGGCAACCAGCGGTTTCGGCGTACCCATAGACCGCGCCTTATTCGCCCTGCGCGAGGGTGTAGCCGGGCTTGCCGTCGTAGTTACGCAGCGTCTCCGTCTTCACGACGTCGAAGCCGCAATCGTTTAATCTTCGGAGCAAATCCAGAATCTGCCCCTGTGTGATTGCGCCGCCGCCGGGCGCGGTGAAGCGGCAGCGGAAGCTGTCCGTACAGAAGGTCTCCGGCTTTCCGTTCGGCCAGACCTTCACGCCGCGGTTGTCGATCATCGCGACCTCAAGTCCGCCGCCGTTGGCTTTCTGGACCATGGGCCCGAGCGTGTTCGGCGCCTCCGAAGACCCCACGAAAATATCGACGCCCATCAACGACACCGACGGCACGGCCTGCGCCGCTTCCTTCGTGCCGCCCTGTCCACTGTCCGGCGCGTTCGCGTAGTTTGCCGCTTTCAGCTTTTGCGGGGACTGGCCGAGCCGCGCAACAACGGCCTGCGCGAACTCCCTGGTACCCACCTTCAGGCTGCTGACACCCTCTTCGTAAATGTCGTAAGTATGAACGCCGTCTTCAATCGTGCGCATCCATGCGTTGTGGACGCGCGCGGCAACTTCCGCCTGATTGATGTGCACCAGCATCAGGACCGAACCAAGCAGCAAGCCAGACGGGTTCGCCAGATTTTGTCCTGCCCTGCGCGGAGCGGAACCGTGAATCGCTTCGAACATCGCGCAGTGAGTGCCGATGTTCGCCGAACCCGCAAGGCCCACCGAACCCGCGATCTGCGCCGCCACGTCCGAGAGGATATCGCCGTAGAGATTCGGCATCACAATCACGTCGAACGCTTCCGGAGTGTCGGCCAGTTTCGCCGCGCCGATGTCGACAATCCAATGCTCGTTGACAATGTCCGGATAGCTTGCGGCGATTTCGTCGAACACCTTGTGGAAGAGACCATCGGTCATCTTCATGATGTTGTCTTTTGTAAAGCAGGTAACCTTCTTGCGCCCATGCCGCCGGGCGTATTCGAAGGCGTACCGGACAATCTTCTCGCTGCCCGGCCGCGAGATCAGCTTGATGCATTCCATCACGTCCGGGCTGAGGCGATATTCAATGCCGGCGTAGAGATCCTCTTCGTTTTCCCGAACGATTACGACGTCCATGTTGTGATGCTTCGTGTCAACGAACGGATGATACGAGACGCACGGACGAACGTTCGCATAGAGACCGAGCGTTTTGCGGGTAGTTACATTCAGGCTCTTGAAGCCGCCGCCCTGCGGGGTCGTGATTGGAGCCTTCAGGAAGACTCTCGTGCGCCGCAGCGAATCCCACGAACTGGGATCGATTCCAGCAGAGTTGCCGCGCAGGTAAACCTTCTCTCCAATCTCTATTTGCTCGATTTCGAGAGCCGCGCCCGCTTCCTTCAGAATGAGGAGCGTGGCTTCCATGATCTCCGGGCCGATGCCATCGCCATGGGCGACGGTGATAGGGGTATTAGTCATAATATTGGCTTTGGGGAAGAACTCTAAATATAAACTATCGGAGGAGCGCCTCGCTTCACTGCTTCCAGACGTCCCGGTCCCGGCGGTTCTTGTTCATATAGACCTGGAACTTCCTTTTTGCGCGCTGGAGTTTCCACGCCTGATACTCCCGATTGACGAAGCCGAAGTCGAGCCTTCTCATGAACCGTCCCCGGAGGTAAGCGAAGCCGAACACCATGCCGCCGAGATGCGCAATGTGACTTACTCCGCTGTTGCTGCCGAGAGAACTGAGAAACGCGATCGCGCCCAGAATCATCACGAAATATTTGGCCTTGATTGGAAAGAGGAAATTGAACAACACTACACGGTCGGGATAAAGCAAGCCAAATGCCAGGAGCAGGCCATAGATGGCACCCGAGGCGCCGATAGTCCGCGTGTCGAGGCTGCCGAACGCGGCGTTGAATATCACGTCGCAGATGCCGGCCCCGATCCCGCAGACGAAATAGTACGTTAAGAAGCGCTTCGTTCCCCAATCGCGTTCCAGGTCCGCGCCGAACATCCAAAGAGTCAGCATGTTGAAGAGGACGTGTCCGAAGCCCATCGGATCGTGCAGAAACATGTACGAACCAAGCTGCCAGATCGCGAAATGCTGCAGGACTGCGCGCGGAGCGAGCGACAACAAGCGGAAGAGTGGCGTTAGATCGGGAATGATTCGAATTGCAACATAATAAAGAATGAATAATGAAATATTTGAAATGAGCAGCCACTTCACTCCCACGGGAAAGTAACCGTAGAAGGAGCGAGAGGTGCGATAATCGACAGGCCGCATGGAGGAGATTCCGGTCTCTAACCAGAATATCACTCCGCCGCGCTGTCTTCGCCTCTGCCGTATCTCCCAAGGGCGAGTGAGCAGGTTTCGATTCCGGCGGCAGCAGATAGCCAGACCTGCCAATGAGAAAGCGGCCCGCTTGAAATCGCAAAATCTCCGACCCAACTCAGGTCGCTTCCGAGCCGCCACAATCCGAGTACCGCAGCCATCAGGGAAAAAGGCGTGAGGACCGACGCGATCATGAGAGCGATCCGGCGGTTCTTTCCACGAACCTTGCTGACCTTCATCCCTCGGCCAAATCGAATGCGGAGAATCATGCCTTCAGGCACTACTCTAGTACCTAGTTGCATAAGTCAGAGTACTTGGCTTTGGGGCCGGAAGGGAACACGACTGCCTTCTTCCATTCAAACGGCGCTGCCTTTTCGTTGTAGACTTCAACAAAGTCGTCGATCGCTTGCCGCACTTGCCG
>SYKU01000237.1 GCA_005808865.1 Acidobacteriota bacterium | reverse complement strand
GTGGAAATCACCGATGATCGGGACGCTGATGCCGAACTTGTCGAGGGTATCAACGATCGTCGGCACCGCCGCCGCGGCCTGCTCGGTGTTGACGGTGACGCGCACCAGCTCCGATCCGGCGCGGGCCAGCGCCATGATCTGATTGACGGTGGAACCGGTATCCGCAGTGTCCGTGTTCGTCATCGATTGAACTACGATTGGATAGCCGCCTCCAACCCGCACGCCCGCCACTTCCACTACCGCCGCCTTCCGGCGCGCGATTACGGCCATTTCACCTCCGAAAACATTGATTTTACCATTTGTAGTTCGATAGCATGGAAGACCATGAATACGGTGCGCGCCTTTTCCATGTGCGGCTTCGCCGCTCTCGCCGGCCTTGCTTTTTTCGCCTCCCGCTCGGACGCGCAGCCCGAGACCACGAGGCCTATCGTTGATGGCGTCTGGTTCCGTGAAGGCGATCTCAAAACTCACGGCCACTGCAACAACATCATAATCGAAATGAAAGACTACCTGATCGTGGTCGACGCAAACTTCCCAAGTGGCGCTCGTCTGGCGCTTGCCGACGCAAAAAAGGTGTCCTCGAAACCAGTGAAGTACGTGTTTGACACGCACCATCACGGCGATCATGCCTATGGCAACGCCGTTTGGACGGAAGCCGGCGCGACGACGCTAGCCTATAAAGGCGTAGCGGAGGAAATGAAGCGCTACGAGCCGGCGCGATGGCAGGATGCGGCGAAAACACGCAAGGATGTGGGCGATCTCAAACGTGAAACCGCGGAACCGCCGAAGCAGACCTTCGACGAAAAGAAATTCGTCCTGAAAGACGAAACCCGCACCGTGGAATTTCACTTCTTCGGATGGGCGCACACGCGCGGCGACGGTTTCGTGTATCTACCGAAGGAGCAGATTCTCTGCACCGGCGACGCCGTGGTCAACGGCCCTTACAACTATACGGGGGACGCTAACATCGGCAATTGGCCGAACGTGGTGAAGGCGGCGCAGAAGCTGAAGGTGAAGCACCTGTTGCCAGGCCACGGCAATCCTGGAGGACCGGAATTGCTCGAAGGGGAGAAACAGTTCATGCTCGCGTTACGCAAGACGGTCGCGGACGCCATCAAGAAGGGCAAGAAAATGGAGGATCTGGTCACGATGGACGGCAAGACTCCGAAAGCCACTTCAGTGAAACTTCCCGACAGCGTGAAGAATTGGGTGGGCGACTTCCTGCCGGGGCAGGTGCACGACACCTACGAAGAGATCACGCAGAAGAAGCCTCACGGCGATATCCCGCATTAGAATCTCAACATCTGGATTCCGCACGTTTCTGGCTGGAAATCTTCCGCAGTATGCGCCGAAGCCAATGTTGATAGGCTGTTGGTGCGTCTTTGGGGAGGCTCCAACTTTCGGCGTTTGGGTCTGTCTGGTTGAGGCTTCGCCGAGTTAGGGATTCAGGGGGCCGAGCAGGGAGCTGAGGGGATCCACAATACGGTGCCTCTTCTCGAAGCCTCGGATTAGCCCGGCGCAGGCGCCCGACACCTACGAAGAGATTCCGTGGAAGAAGCCTCCCGGCGAGATCGCGCATCAGACATCGTCGCCCCACAGCCCCGCGGTCCGCTCAACAGCCCTAATTTCAGGAGGCTTCGCGGGCAAAGGCGCCTGACAAAGTGAATCGGAGTCCCGTTCGTTGTTCAGCGACTCATACCCGCTATCGATAGCCATCAGGCCGGTCCAGAGGTGGAAACCGGTCTACCTTCGGGCGATCTGGCGTTGGATCGTGTTGGTAGAACTCAGCGCCGAGACGCGGCGCCATTTCTGTTACAATTCAGGCAGCGTAATGCTGCCGGAAACCAAACAAACAAAAATCACTGTGGATGGCTTGGCGGAGAGGCTCCGCGCGGAGACGATCCCGCTCAATCACACTTTCTCTTACATGGCAGCCATGCCCGTCGCGGAAGAAGACGTAAAGCAATACCTTCGCGAACCGGTGGCGGCGCTACCTCCCGCAATTATCGAGGCTCTTCCCGCCGTGCGGATCCTGCTTGCTCCTTACATCGAGCGTGGCGGCGGCGTGGGGGGCGATCTGGTAAGGTTCGACAAGCCCGCGGAAAGCAAGTTGCTCCTCGCGGCGAGGCGTTCGGGCAAGGATGGAGAGACCCTGGTCTTTGGGATCAAGGGCGAAGAAGTGGCTGACTACCATTACACCTTCTACAATGCCGTCTCCTGTGTAGTGGCGGAAAATTCTCCGGCTGCCGCAATCGACCCGTTTGTGCGGCTGGTGAGCGAAGAACTTGGGGCGGGAATTCACGGGGAAGTGGACGAGGCAGGTTGGCGATTGAAGCAGGCATTGTTGCGCCGCCAGACGAACGTACGGCGTGAAACAAAGCTCTTTCGATCTTACGTCGCACAGGCCTTCGAAGACACGCTAACCCTGTATTTGCATGGAATCTGTTGCGACATCGATGTCGAAAGCGGGCCCCGCAAGATGCCTAGCAGGCATCTTCGAAGGCGGCTCGAACTGCTCGAAGCCGCTTTTCCTCCTCCGGAGGGATACGCGGTTTTCCCCGACCCAAAAAAACGGCGCAAATGATCGGACCGGCGCCTACGTCGCCGGCTGATCCGTCACCGCGGGATCCCCCACGTCGAACTTCGGTCCGTTGGTGTCCCAGTCTTCGGCGCGGAACATGCGGCCCTGGCCCATCTGGCCGTCAATCTCCTTTACCGTCATCTCAATCTTCGAACCCTTCACGCGGCTCCAGACGTGATGGTAAAAGAAGCCTTGCGAAAAGCCCTGTCCGTTGCGCAATCCTCGCGCGATCGTGCCGCCTGAACTGCCTACCTCCATGTATACGATGCCGTCCCGGACGATCCGCACAAACTGATGTCCATGCCCGCTGATCACCTGCGCGACTCCATGTTTCTTCACGATCTGATGCAGCGGGAACTCGCCGCTTCCGAGCTTTAGCGGCGCAATCCAGAACGGCCGGTGGAAGAACACGAACTTCGGACTCCGCTCCGCGTTCGCGGTAAGGTCCTCTTCGAGAAACTTCAGTTGAGCGTCCGTCAACTCCGGCGTCCGTGAATTATCGAGCACCGTGAAATGCGCGTCCTGGTAGTTGAATCCGTAAAACGTAGCCCTGCCGCTCTCCTTTTCGTACATCGCCTTCGATGCTTCAGACCAGATGTCGTGGTTGCCGGGCGTGAAATACAGCGGGTAGTGTTTGTATTTTTCCCAGACAGTCCTCAGTTCCTGCCATTCCTTGACACCACGTTCGTCGGTTCCGCCTTCAATCGTGTCTCCGACATTGATCACGAAGTCGGGATGTAAAAGGTCCACCTCGCGCCAGACGCGTCCGTAGATAAACGGCGTCACGCCCCCCGTGCGATCTCCAATGATGGAGAAGCGGAAGTCGTTCTTGGGCTCGGTTAGAGCCCTTGTCACCACGACGCCGGCGAAAGCGGCAATCACCAGCGCCCTGGCGACCCAACGGCGATTCTCGTAAGTCATGAGAGAATTTTCCCACAGAAACGGCACAGGATTACGACGGGGCTTAGTGTCCGTAACGGAGCAAGCCGACAGACCTTAATGTCGTTTGACCGATGGGTCGCCGGAAGCCTCATTCCACTTGTCATCTGGGTACTGATAAGCGGTCTGGACGATCTAGTCCTGGACCTGGCCTTCCTCTACAGTTGGATACGCGAGAAGTACTGGGGCGGCGGCGTCATACTTCCATCGGAGGACGACCTCGATTCAGCCCCAAGGGGCCGCATTGCCGTTTTTGTCCCGCTCTGGCATGAGCATCAGGTGATCGAGCGAATGCTCGAGCACAACATTGCTGCCAACAAATACGATTGTTACGACTTCTTCGTGGGCGCATATCCCAACGACAGCCTCACCGCGGCCGCCGTCCGATCCGCTGAAGCGCGGTTCCCAAACGTTCACCTTGCGGTTTGCCCCCACGATGGCCCCACATCGAAAGCCGACTGCCTGAACTGGATCTTCCAACGCATGCTCCTGTTTGAGGAGGAGCACGACGCGTACTTCGACATAGTCGTCACCCACGATGCGGAGGACTTGATTCATCCCGACTCCTTCCGCTTCATTAACTATTACGCCCAGTGGTACGGGATGGTCCAGATTCCCGTCCTGCCCCTCCCGACTCCATTTCGGGAATTCACCCATGGTGTCTATTGCGACGAGCTTGGCGAGTCGCAGACCCGGGACCTCGCCACGCGCAATTTCCTGGGCGGCTTCGTGCCTTCCACCGGCGTCGGAACCGGCTTCTCGCGCGAGACGCTCGAGGCGATTGCCGGAAAGTACTCGAATCGCATCTTCGAACCCGAATCGCTTACCGAGGATTACGAGAACGGTTTTCGCGTGCACCTTTTGGGTCTGCCTCAGCGATTCGTGCCCATTTCGAAGACGGGATCGGGAATTGTGGCGACGCGAGAGTACTTTCCCCGCACGGTTCGAGCCGCGATCCGGCAGCGGACGCGCTGGATCATGGGAATCGCACTCCAATCCTGGGAAAGGCATGGATGGCGGGAGTCGCGGGGCCAGCTTTACTGGTTTTGGCGCGACAGGAAGGGACTGGTGGGCAGTCCCGTCAGCATCCTCTGTAATCTGACGTTCTTTTACGGTTGCGTGACGGCAGCGTTGAGCGTTGCCACCGGAGAACCGTGGGCGCTTGCGCAACTGATTTCGCAAACCTGGCTTCGCTGGGGTTCCGCCTTTACATTCGCGCTCTATGGAGTCCACGCGGCCGTGAGGATGTTCAGCGTTTCACGCATCTACGGATGGCGGTTCGCGCTTGGCGTGCCGTTGCGGATGTTCTGGGGCAACGCGATCAATTTTCTTGCCACCGCATGCGCCATAACCCGATTTTTCAGCGCGAGATTGCGGGGATTGCCGTTGGTCTGGCTGAAAACCGAGCATGCCTATCCCAGCAGAGCGGCGCTGATGTCGCATAAGCGCAGGTTAGGCGACATTCTGACCGGGTCTCTTTACGTCTCGGCGGAGGATGTGGAGGCCGCGATGTCCACCAAGCCGCCGGACATCCGGATAGGGGAACACCTGCTCGCCGTCGGACTGTTGACTGAGCGGGAACTCTATGAAGCGCTCAGCCTGCAACAATGCCTGCCGCTCGAACCGCTGGATGTGGGGACCATCCCCCCTTCTCTGGCCCGTGCCATTCCCGCCGGCGTGTCGCGCCGGTGGCGAATCCTGCCATTCAAGGTTTCGCAGGGGTGTCTGCATGTGGCGGGTCCCGAACTGCCTTCCGACGAAATGACGCGCGACTTGCGCCGCTTCTCGAACCTGGAGATCCGGGTCCAGTTGGTGACTCCTGGCGAGTTCGAAAAGCTTGCCGCGCAGTTCCTGCCGGTCAGCAGGAGAGCGTTGCCTTTGGGGAACCATGCTCGCACGGGTGCACCCCACAACTGAGCTGTCCTCCGCGGCCGGGATGCAATAGTTGAGGGCGTCCTGACGCTGATTGCAGGCCCTTGAACGGGTTCTCAACGGGTGGGGATGCCGGGGAACGACCAGGTTTGAACGTCTGGACGGGTTGAAGAACGCGGAACGGAATCAAAGCAGGGAAAGCGCGGAATGCGGGTGTCACGACTTTCGCGCACAGCCGATCGCTGCCAGCCAGCCCTTCGCGAATTCGCGTTTTATGTTGAGGTTCCTCCTGCCGCCGCAGCAGCTAACGGAAGTCCGGACCATGGCGGTGTCCCATCCCAGCACCAGGAACAGCCGTCCGGACGTCAGATATTCTTCTTCCGCATCTCTTCCGCCATGTACTCCGACGCCCGCATTGCGAGCGCAAGGATCGTCAGGGTGGGGTTCTGCGGGCCGCCCGAAACGAACGCGCTGCCATCCACCACGAACAGATTACGGATATCGTGCGTCTGGTTGTAGCGGTTCAACACGCTGGTTTTCGGGTCGCTTCCCATGCGGCATGTGCCGAGTTCGTGAATGCTCTCGCCCGGCGGAACCATTTGCGAATGTTTCGCCAGAATCTCGAAGCCCGCGCCGTGGCAGAGTTCCTCCGCGACGTTCAGCGCGTCCTTCACCATCTCGCGTTCGTTGTCGCTGTACTTCTGGCGGATATGCAAGGCGGGAATGCCCCAGGCGTCCTTCACGCCCTTCGCGATCGAGACGAAGTTCTCGTAGCGCGGAAGCACCTCGCCCATGCACGTCATGCCGAACGCGGAACCGGCGGAGTTCGCGATTTCCTTTTGAAGCGCCTCTCCGTACAGCGGAAAATATTTCGGACCGGGCGTTCCTCCGCTCCCGAAATCGAAGGCGTAACCTCGCAGGAACTGCTTCTCGGGCGTCTTGAGGTTACGGAAGCGGACGATGTATCCGCCGCCTCCCATCAGGTTGCGCGAAGCCCGGCCGCCGCGTGCTTCCGGAACCAGCGCAGTGACGATGTTCTTCGTGTACGTCTGGTCGAACAAATAATGGCCCAGCGTACCGCTCGAATTTGCGATCCCGGAATTCAACAGCAAGCGGGTGCTTTCAAGACAGCCGGCGCCGACCACGACGATGCGCGCGCTTACGCTGTATTCACGCTTCGAGCGCCGGTCGACAAAGGATGCGCCATTGGCGAGTCCAGTTACCCTGTCGGTTGTAATCTGACGGACAACGGCGTTCGGAACCACGGTCAAATTACCTGTCGCGAGCGCATCGGGCAGCAGCAGATTGACCGAACTTGCCAATGTTCCCGTCGCGCGCCGCTGCTTCGTGGTGGGAACCTCCATCCGCCTGGCGGCGGCAAGAAACCTTTCCACGCTCGTGCTGTCGCGCGAATCGTCCTGAAGAAAGACTCCGTCTGGAAGCTGGGGAAAGCCTTCTTTTCGTCCCGAGACTCGAAACATGGGTTCCACGCGGTCGTAATAGGGGGCGAGGTCCTTATGGGAAATCGGCCAGTTGTCGCCGAAGCCGTCATGGTCTTTGCACTTGAATTCGTAGTCGCTCAGGCGCCAGGACGCCCTGCCCCAGACGAGCGTGCGGCCACCGACAAGCCGAACGCGGACCCAGTAATAGGGATCGCTCGGATCGTAGGTGTAAGGGTTCTCCCGCTCGTCCGCCCAGACGTTCGCATTGAACTCGTTAGCCTGGGTGACGTGCGGGAACCGGCCCGGCCTGCCGAAACCGCGATAAGGCAAATCGTAGATGGGCCGCATCGCACGATGGCGTTCGAAATCGACGGGCGGTCCCGCGTCGAGCATCAGGCACTTGATGCCCATGCGGGTCAGCGTGTGCGCGACCATGCCACCGGAGGCCCCGGACCCGATGATCAGAACGTCATGCGTGGTTGCCATGTCATTCGACCGGAAGCCAATAGAGTCCAACGCCACCGGCTGAGCGGCTCCTCGAAGCCGCTGCCTGTGACCATTCGCGCGAGTTCTGCGTGGCCTGCCATACTTCCTCTTTTGCCGTGGTCAAGAACCGGGAGAACAGGTTCGTGGGCCCGCGATACGTCCACGGTTCGCCGAGGGGCTTGAGGATGGGCGCCGCCTCCGCATTCGAGAGTCCGGCGAACGCCTTGCCGTGCAGGCGGCGCGCTTCTTCATTAAGCTTCGAGACGCCGGTTTTATAAAGCCGCTGGCGATCGGGGACTGACTCGCTCAGGAGGAAATCAAGGAACGCCGCAACCCCCGCGGCGAGTGCCCCAGGGGCATTTGCGGAGCCCGGCACGAGGATGTCCGTCAGACGCTCCAACGCCGCGAATTCGTCACTGGAAAAGAATCGGACGCTGCCTTTCGCAACGGCTTCCGGGGACGTACCCGCGATTAACGGGGATTCCTCGATTTTCCTCACTTCCTGAGCCTGGGCCGGGAGCGCGGCGGCAGCCGAAGCCGCGGCGGCGGTCTTGAATAACTCGCGCCTGTTCATCTCAATTGGCCGGATAAACCATGGTCAACGGATCGGGAAGGGGAATTTTCGTTAAGCCCCTGCCGCCGGACAGTTTATCCAGCGAGAACTGCGGCTTGTCGGGATTACCCTTGGCCATTGCGTCCAACTCGCCTACAGCCAGAATCACCATCCTGTCCGGCCCCAGGTACTTCTTTGCCACGCGCTGAATCTCGTCCGCCGTTACGGCCCGCACGCGGTCGCGATACTTGATCCAGTAGTCGTCGGGTTGCTTGTTGAAAAGGTCGTTGGCGAACTGGCCGGCCTTCAAACTCGCGGTAGAGAAGCGCCGCGGAAAGCTGTCGATCAGGCTGTTCATTTCTGTAGTCAGCTCTTCGGGCGTGACTTTTGTATTTTGCAGCTTCGCGATCTCTTCATTAACGATGGTAATCGCCTGCGCGACGCTGGGGCTTTTCGACTGGAAGACGGCGGCGAAGACGCCCTCGTAGTAAGTGCCGTGCTGAAAGATAGACGCGGCCTGATACGCCAGACCCTCGTCCGACCGCACGCGCGACGTGATGCGCGAGGTGAACGCGCTGCCGCCCAGAATGCCGTTCATGACGTTAAGCGCGATATGATCCGGGTTATCGAACGTGACACCCAGATGGCCCATGCGGACGCGGCCCTGGTTGACGCCTTTTTTGTCGACGACGTAAAGGCCTGGTTTTGGCGTATAGTCCGGCTTCGGAACAGGCGGAACAGCCTCGGTTCCATTCGGCCAGCCGCTCAGGGCTTTTTCGAGTTTGGCGAGAAGTTCCGGCGTCTTGAAATCGCCTGACACTGCGAAAACGAAATTCGCCGGGTAGTAGTACTTCCGGTGGAATCCGGCAAGGTCCTCGCGAGTGATGGATTCGACGGAGGCTTTGGTGGATTGAAGCGTCGAGAAGTGTTTGTCTCCACGCACCAAACGGCGGAATTCGCGCTGCTCGATGTCCGGCGCATTGTCGTTCCGCCGCTCCATGGTCTGCATGATCTGATTCTTCGCGAGTTTGAGGCGGTCTTCGGCGAAGCCGGGATTGCGCAGCATGTCCACGAGCAGCGCCAGTCCCGCGTCAGTATCCTTACTCAAGCAATTCAACGACGCCGAGCCATTGAAGTCAGCCATTGCCGAACTGAGCTGGGCCGCGAGGAACGCAACCTCTTCATCGAAAACCGCGGGCGGCTTCGATTTCGTTCCTCCCGACCGCATCTGATTGCCGGTCAGACTGGCGAGTCCGACTTTGCCCGCCGGATCAAGGTAGTCACCAGTGCGGACAAGGACGTTCACGCTGATGAGCGGGAAATCGTGGTCTTCCACCAGGAACGCGGTTGCGCCGTTTGAGAGCTTGTGCCGGAAATCGGCCGGCTTCGGCGGCGTGTAAGCGAGCGGCTGGTACTTCAGGTCACGAGGATGGCGCGGAATGGCCGCTCCCTGTGGGTACACGCCCTGTGTGAAAACAAGGGCCACTGCGGCAATCGAAAAACCAGCGGCACGCATTACTGGCCACCTCCCGCATTCTTTTTCTTGGTATAGAAGACAAGTACGTTTCTGCCCTCGGGCGGAAAATGCGTCTTCGCAACCCGCTGAACGTCCTGTTGGGTCACGGCCTGCAAACGCGGCGGGTCCGTATTGATGATTTGCCAACCGCGCAGAGAATCCGAAATCAGCAACTGCACCATCAGATTGAAGTCGGACTGAAGGCCGCGAAAATTCGCGGCGGCGAGCTGGTTCTTCACTTTCTGCAATTCGCGCTCTGCCACAAGCTCCGTCTGAAGCTTTTCGATTTCCTTGTAGAGCGCCTTCTCCACTTCCTCCGGCGTCTTGCCTGGCTTGGCTACGCCACGCAATTCGAAATAACCCTCGTATTTCTGGCCGTTGTGCGTGGAACTGGCCTGGTTCGCGACCTGCTGATCGAGTATCAGCGATTTGTAGAGGCGGCCGGTGCGGTCGTTCAACAGAGTGGACAAAACCATGAGAGCGGGCTCGTCCGCATGCCCATCGGCCACGGTGTGGTAGCGGATGCGCACCTCGGGGTTCGTGTCGGCGTGGGCGATCATTCGTTGTTCACCCATCTGGGGAACCTCCGCCGTGCGCACCGGCTCTGGATCGTGCAGGCCGCGTTGCAGGCGGCCGAAGTACTTCTCCGCGAGCGCCTTGGCTTGAGCGGGCTCGAAGTCTCCCACCAGACAGGCAGTCAGGTTGTTCGGCGCATAATTCACGCCGAAGTAGGCCTGCGCATCCTCGCGCGAGATAGCTTCAAGGTCGCTCGGCCAGCCGACAACCGGCCACCCGTACGGGGAGGACTTCCAGAACAAGGCGCTAAACTGCTCGGTGAAGCGGCCCGTGGGCGTGCTATCCGTGCGCATGCGCCGCTCTTCATGGACGACGTCCCGCTCCGAATAGAATTCGCGGAATACGGGATTAGACAGGCGGTCGGATTCCATCCAGTACCAGAGTTCGAGCTTGTTCGAGGGCACGTTGATGAAGTAGATGGTGAAGTCTTCGGAGGTTCCCGCGTTCATGCCGGATGCGCCGCCCGAGGTGTAGACGCGGTCGAACTCATCCTTGATCATCAGATCTTTCTGCCGCTTGTTCAGATCGTCGAACTCCTTAATGAGCTGCTGATGCCGTGCGGTACGGACCTTCGGGTCCTTGACGTCCGCGATCTTTCCCTCGCGAAAACGCTGGATAAGGACCTGCTCCTCTTTGCGGATTTCACCCCTGACCTTGTCGAGCTGCTGATTCACCTTCAGGTCTTCCTCGATGTTCTTCGTGCCGATAGTCTGGGTGCCCTTGAACATCATGTGTTCGAACAGGTGGGAGATGCCGGTGATGCCGGGACGTTCGTTGACGGCTCCGACTTTCGCAATCCAGCCAGCCGCGATGTTCGGCGAGCCCTTGCGCGGGACGAGTAGAAACTTCATTCCGTTCTCCAGCTTGAATTCCTGTACAGGAACCTGCTGTGCGAGAAGGGCGAGAGTGGAAAGCAACGGCGAAAGCCATAACGCGATGGAAAATCTGAGTATCACAACCTCTCCTTGTATTCGATCAGCATAACATCCTTCGAGCGCCGCGCCCCGCGGCGAGTATTTGGCGGCAGCGGCGCGCCATGACACGATCTTGCCGCTGTCTGATCGGTAAGTTCAACAAACGAAACAGAACCCGAACGGCAACGCGTTTGCCCTCTGTCTTGCGATGCTCGACCCAATCGCCTCAAGGCTCGAACACTATATGGATCTGCTGGGAAAACGGCAGAGACTCACAGCCGCGAACGTCGCCAACGCGGATACCCCCGGCTATAAGACGAAGGATATCGACTTTCAGTTCGAATTTTTGAGTCAAGTAGAAGGTGGCGCGCCGAACGTGATCGACGTCGAAGGGCTATCCGTCAAGAACGACGGCAACAATGTAAACATCGACCGGGAGAGCCGTCTGCTCTCGGAGAACGCGCTCCGCTTCAATCTCGCGGCAAGCCTGTTAAAAGTCCAGGTGCGCGCCGTGCGTAGCGCCATTCAGGAAGGGAGGGGGTAAATGAGCTTGTTATCCGCGCTCTCCGTGAGCGCAAGCGGACTTAGCGCGCAGCGGACTCGCGCCGAAGTGCTTGTTGAGAATCTGGCAAACGCCGAAACCACGCGCACGCCGGAGGGTGGCCCCTACCGCCGCAAAGACGTCATTTTCGCAAGTCAGCCGCAGGGTTCGCCTTTCTCCGCCGTCTTTCAGCAGGAAATGGGTGCGTTTTCAACCGGCGTGCAAGTGCAAGAAATCTTCCAGGATACGCGCGACCCGGAGAAGCGCTACTTGCCCGGCCATCCGGACGCCGACGAAAAGGGCTATGTCGGCTTCCCTCGAATCAACCCCGCCGAGGACATGGTGGACCTCATGGGCGCGACGCGCGCTTATCACGCCAATGTCGCCGCCATGACGGCTGTCAAAGACATGGTCCAGCGTTCGATCGACCTCCTAAGATAACGGCGGAACCCTCTCATGCCAATTTCCATCAACCCCGCGTCCCTGGGAAAGATCGTCACGACTCCGCCCCTGGTAAAAATCGACTCGCCGGCTGCCGCTTCCGGAGGATTTCAGGATGTCCTCAAGGCCGCGGTTGGAAGAGTGGCGGAATTCGGCCAGACCGCTGATCAACAGGTGGCGAGTTTTCTGAGCGGCGAAAGCGAGGATTTGCACCGGACCATCATGGCCACCCAGCGAGCGGAGCTGGCTTTTGAGTTGTTCAATCAGGTTCGCGGCAAAGTCGTGCAGGCCTATCAGGAAATCATGCGGATGCAGATGTGAGGAAGGCGGCGCCCGTCATGAAACAACTGGCGCAATTAGCAACAAGTGTGGCTGGCGAGCGTTTTCCGCCGCTGGACTTCTTCAATGCATATGACGGGCTAAAAACGGAGATGCCCTTCGAGGCCACTACGACAGTTCCATACAGGCTGTAAGAGCAGCAGACGATGGATCAACTCAAGCGGATATTCGACAGTCTGACCCTGAAACAGCGGATTACCATCGCCATAGCCGCGTTGGCCGTTGGCTGCGGCCTTTACTATTTCGTCAATTGGAATTCAGAGCGCCAGTTCAAAGATCTGTATACACGTCTGTCTCCCGCCGACGCCGGCGCGGTAGTTCAGAAGCTCAAGGAATCGGGTGTCGAATATCGGCTGACCAACGGCGGAGCCACTGTGCGCGTTCCCGCCGACAAAGCCGACGCCATGCTGGTGCAGATGGCATCAGCGCAGCTTCCGCGAAGCGGGCGGCCTGGTTACGAGAGCTTCGAGCGGCCCAGTTTCGGCGCAACAGACGAAGAAATCAAGTCAAAGGAGAAGTGGGCTCTCGAAGCTGAGCTTGAGCGCTCCATCAGGACTCTGGAGCCTATTGAATCGGCGCGGGTGCACATCAGCCAGCCGAAGGACTCGGTCTTCATCGAGTCCCGGCAGGAAGCGAAGGCGAGCGTTGTCATCAGCCTGCACTCAGGCGCGAAGCTCGCGCCGCAGAGCGTCATGGGGATCTGCCACCTGGTCGCGAGCGCGGTTCCGCAACTGGCAGCCGAGTCCGTTTCGGTAGTGGACACACAGGGGAGAATTCTCCACAGCCCGCGGAAGGCCGGCGTCGAAGGGGGCATCGAACCGCCGGAGTCATCTCTCGAATTCCGGCAGAAAATGGAACGTGACCTGATCAACAAGATCGGGGCGGCGCTTGAGCCCGTACTCCCGCCGGACCGGTTTCGAGCGGGGGCCACGGTCGAGTGCGACATGTCGTTAGTCGAGCAGACGGACGAGACTTATGACCCGTCGAAATCGGTAATGGTGACGTCGCAGCAAACCGAAGACGCGGCAGGCAACACCCTGGCTGCCGGCGCGCCGGGCACGGCCGCGAACCTCCCACGCCCTCCACAAAGGCCGAACGGCGGAGCCACTGGATCAACCAGAAAGACGCAGAACACCACTTATCAATCAAGCAAGACTCTCAGGCACATACGCGTTCCCCAAGGGGTCGTGAAGCGTATTTCCCTTGCCGTTCTGGTCGATCAGAACGTTCGATGGGAAGGAACCGGCGCGGCGGCCAAGCGCATTCTTGAACCGCCTTCGCCCGAGACGCTAAAGAAATACCGCGACCAGATTGCGGCTGCCACGGGCCTGGTCCCGGAACGCGGGGACCAGCTTATCATTGAGACCCTGCCCTTTGAGAGTACGCTCAATCTTCAGGCTCCAGGCGTACGGGCCCCGGCGCCGCAGCCGGCCGCTCCACCGCAGACATTTCCCATACCGCCCGCCTTGCAGAAGTACCTCGTCGGTGTGAACGCGGGGATCCTGCTCGGCGTCGCGGTTACCGCTCTGCTGCTGGTTGCCGGAGCCGTCTTCCTGTTGGTCCGGCTGCTCCGCAAGAAGAAGAAAGTCTCCGCCGCAGGATTCACGGCGCTGCCCGCGGGCGCAGGTGGCGACGGGTTGGCCGAAATTCAACAGAAGATAGCGCAAACGGCTGCGGAACGGGAGCGGATGGAGGCCGAAGCGGTGGCCGCGTTGAGACTCGGTCCGGCGGAAGCGAAATCTTCAGAAGTGATGATGAAGCATCTGCGCCAGTTGGCCAAGGAGAATCCACAGGCCATGGCGCAACTGCTGCGCACGTGGATACAGGAGGGTAAGCGCTAGCCATGGTCGCGAACCTGCCGAAAGCAAGTGAACTGCCCGGAATTCAGAAAGCCGCAATTCTTCTGGTCTCGCTTGGCGAAGAAGCGAGCGCCGAAATCCTCAGGGCACTCGAAGAAGATGAAGTTCAGAAACTTGGGCGCGAAGTGGCGCGCCTCGGTTCCGTGCCGGCGGACCAGGCCGAATGCATCCTGGACGAGTTCCACCAGTTGAGCCTTGCGCACGACTATGTACTTAAGGGGGGTATGGATTTCGCAAAGAAACTGCTTGCGAGCGCCTATGGGCCTGAAACGTCGCGAAAATTGCTCGACCGCCTGACGAAGACGCTCGGCACGGAAACGGTCAGCTTCGACACACTGCAGAACGCGGACCCGCAGCAACTCGCTAAGTTTATTCACAATGAGCATCCTCAGACGATCGCCCTCGTGCTGTCCCACCTCAATCCCACGCAGGCCGCGGCGCTGCTGGTTTCGCTTCCGGCGGAAATGCGGTCGGACATCGCGCTAAGGATGGCCAGCCTTGACCAGATCTCGCCAGAGATTATCGGCAAAATCGCCACGGTGATCGACCAGAAGTTGAAGGCCCTTGGCGAGTTTAGCCGCGAGTCCTATGGGGGCGTGCGCGCGGTGTCGGAAATGTTCAACCGGCTCGATTCGAGCGCAAGCAAGGAAATACTGGGAAGTATTGAGCAGAAGGACCCGAACCTGGTTGAGACCATCCGTCATCTCATGTTTGTCTTCGAGGACCTGCTGTTGATCGATGTCGGAGGTATCAAGGAGGTTCTGGGGCGGGTCGACCGCAAGGTGCTGACAGTTGCGCTGAAGGGCACCAGCGACCAGCTAAAAACTCATTTCCTCCAATGTATGTCACAGCGCGGAGCCGAGATGCTTCGGGAAGACATGGACGTGATTGGAGCCGTCAAGATCAAGGAGGTCGAGGCGGCGCAACAGCAGATCATCGCGGTCGTGCGGCAACTGGAGAACGAAGGGGCTTTGAGTCTCAAAGGCGCAGTCGGCGAGCAATATGTCGTCTAAGGTCCATCAAGGCGGCGCGCCCGCGGGAATGGCGCCTATCGAGTGGGCACGCCCGCCCGCCGCGGGAGCCAGGAGAACCGCCAATCTCTACGGGGGGGAAGACAAACAACCATGGGACCAGCCGGCAGGAGAGAATGGGACCGAGTCGCGAGCGGCCGCCGAGCAGCGGGAGATCGCGGCGCGGATCGAGGAAGCCTACCGGCGTGGATTCCAGGAGGCGGAAAGCGCTGCCGCGCGGGAGGCGGAGTCCCAGACCGAAAGCGCCGCCGTCCGTCTCGCGCACTCAATCGCCGATCTGGCCACTTTCAGGCCGCGCCTTCGCCGCGAAACGGAAGTTGAACTCGCCGAACTCGCGATGGCCGTCGCGAAGCGCATCCTGCGGCGGGAGATCCAAATGGATCCGGAAGCACTGCTGGGTCTGGTAAAAGCAGGGCTCGAACGAGTCAATCGCGCAGAACTGCTGCGCGTGCGTGTTCATCCGGACTTCGCTCGAATCGTCGAAGACTATCTGGCAAAGAACTCTTCAGGGGCGGTGGCAATCACGGCGGACCGGTCGCTCGAACGCGGAGCGGCCGTTTTCGAGACCGTGCGCGGGCGGGTCGACGCCTCGATTGACGCCCAGCTTAAGGAGATCGAACGGGGCTTCGCGGACCTTCAAAAACGATGACCAACCAATTGTGCGGCACGGCCGGAATCGACCTGAAGCCGTATTTTCAACTCCTGCGGGAGATCGATCCCCTGTGCTCCTCAGGCGAAGTAACGGACGTGTCGGGGCTGGTCGTCGCATCGGACGGCCCGGCGGTAGCGCTCGGCGATTTTTGCGAAATTCAAGTCGCGGGCAGCGCGCCGGTCCGGACTCAGGTCGTTGGATTCCGCAGCGGGCAGGTCCTTTCGATGCCGCTTGAGGAGACGGGTGGGCTGCGCCAGGGAGACCGGGTTGTGGCGCGAGCGAACGATGCGCGGCTCCGCGCCGGACCCGGCCTGCTTGGACAAGTGCTGGACGGCTTCGGAAGGCCGATAGGGGCTAACCCGGAAGGGCTCCTGCTCGACCTGCCCGAATCCTACCCCTTGTTCGCGGCTGCTCCAGGGCCCCTCGAACGGGAGCACATCGTCGAACCGCTGGGAACGGGCGTGCGCGCCATCGACGGACTGCTGCCCTGCGGAAAGGGGCAGCGTATCGGACTGTTCGGGGGCAGCGGCGTGGGAAAGAGCACGTTGCTAGGGTCGATGTGCCGCAATAACTTCGCCGAC
>SYKU01000236.1 GCA_005808865.1 Acidobacteriota bacterium | reverse complement strand
AGAGGACGGCGGTCGAGGAAACGGAATCAGGAGGAGGCGAGAAAAGATAGAGTCAATCCAATCGTAAAGGTCACGCGAGGATCACGCAGCGCCGACGAAGAGCCGACGCCGAAGGCTTTTTCGTGCATAATTCAGGTTGAACGATATTGGGAAAAGAGGCGAATTGAGTCACTTAGAATCATGACCGAGGGAGTACCGGTTGGGACCAGACACGGCACTCGCCGGTCGCTGGCGTCGAGGCGCGCCGTGAGATCCTGCACCTGGCGCTCCGGGGCGTGGATGCGCGAGTCCATCTCCAGTAACACGCGCACCACCACCTCCGGCCCGGCATGATAGATCGCGAGCGCTTCTCCGCGCGTCCTCCTGAGCACAACCCCCGGCGGAAGTTCTTGATCATTGGATAGAGGTACAAATCCGTGACCGAAGTCCGGATCGAACGCTCGCGGTCGTTGCGTGTGCGCCGTGGGGTCGCGCCGAGCCGCCGCCAGTTGGCCGCCGGGTGCGCGCGGCCACATCCTCGAGCCGCCCCGTGCGTTGCGTAAGTCCCCGCGGCGGCAACGCTCTTCGCAAAGACGGGTTCTGACCCAGTCAGGATGTTCGGCCAGGAGCCCTTGGATCAGCCGATATCCCGGGCGCTCAATTCCCGGCCTTGTAACCACCATGACGCCTGTCATGGTTCATACGGTATGGCATGACTGTACTCCAAGTTCGGCGAAACGTAAGCCATTTTTCCGCTTGACTTACAAGGGGTGGGGGGCAGTACAATCCCTTAGGTGGCATCATGGTGGTGCCTGCCTGAACAATTACAACAAATGCATACCACTCCCCGCCGCACTTTCACACAGTTGGCAGCGGCGGCCTTTGCCCACAAACCTCTGGGCGCCAATGATCGAGTCCGCGTAGGCATCATAGGCTGCGGCGGCCGCGGGCGCGGCCTTTGGCGCACTTTTCTTGCGCAGCCTGATATAGCTCCGGTTGCCGCGTGCGACGTATATGAACCATTTCTGAATCGCGCCATTCAGATGTCCGGGGGAACCGCATCCGGCTATAAAGACTTTCGCGCACTTCTTGACCGCAAGGATATTGACGCTGTGATTGTTGCGCCGCCGGACCATTGGCACGCTATTCAAACGATAGAGGCGTGCCGCGCGGGCAAAGATGTCTATGTGGAAAAGCCCTTGTGCCGAATGCAGCGCGAAGGACGGGCGATGGTGGAGGCGGCCCGTAAACACAACCGAGTCGTGCAGGTTGGGAGCCAGCAGCGCTCCGGGGCGCACTATCACCACGCCGTGGGGATGATTCAAGCGGGAGCGCTCGGAGCCGTTCACCACATAACAGCCAACTGGACTCGCAACATGATGCCCGGATTTCGCCCTGTCAGCCCGCTACCTGTACCGGGAAAGGATCTGGATTGGGACCTATGGCTGGGGCCGGCGCCCGAGGTACCTTTTGACCCGCTGCGCTGTCTCTACAACTACCGCTGGTTTTGGGATTATTCCGGCGGACAGATGACCAATTGGGGCGCGCACAGTCTGGACATCGCGCGGTGGGCACTTGGCGCAAAGGCTCCCGTATCCGTGGCCGCTTTCGGGGGCCGGTTCGCCATCCGGGATGGAGGGGAGACGCCGGACATTCAGCAAGCCATCTATCGGTTTCCGGAATGCATCGTGAGTTGGACGGGAAGGGAAGTCAACGCGGGCAAAACCAATTTGCTGGAGTTCCACGGCACGAAGGGTAACATGATACTCACCAGGGAAGGCTTCGAGGTGACACCCGAGGTGTGGACCGGGTACGGACAGGATGGAAAAACCGCGGCGATGGCGGCTCTTCGCGAATCGGGTGGAAACCTGGACCAGTTGCACATCCGCAATTTCCTGGATTGCATAAAGAGCCGCAAGAAGCCGCATGGGGATATTGAAGAGGGCCATCTGACCGCGACAATGTGCCAGTTGGGCAACATCGCCACCCGCGTTGGCAGGGTTTTGAATTGGGACGAGGCGAAAGAAGAAGTAATTGGGGATGTGGAGGCAAATCAATGGCTTTTCCAACCCTATCGCAAGCCTTGGTCGCTAACTTAAGGAGAATTCCAATGAAGTCAATCACATCCGCGCTGCTGGTGATGTTGGCAGGAGCGCTGTCCTGCGATGCGCAGATACTCTATGGCTCGCTGCTGGGCAATGTCCGGGATGCGGGCGACGCCTCGGTTCCCGAAGCCGAAGTGCGGATCACGCACATGGAGACGAATCAATCGAGGTTGACGACGACCAATGAGGCCGGCGGGTTCACCTTTTCCAACCTGACGGCCGGCGCCTATGACGTGCAGATCTCGAAAGCCGGGTTTCGCGCGGTGAAGCGAGCCGGAGTGATGGTGTCGATCAATACGATCTCGCGAGTGGATGTGGCGCTCGAAGTGGGCGCGGTGAGCGAATCGGTTAACGTCACCTCTTCGGCGGAAACGCTACAGGCGGATCGTGCCGAGGTGCGGGCCGAGATCACCTCGAAGACTCTTTCCAACCTGCCTGTTCCACCGGGGCGCAACTATCAGGGGCTGTTCGTGCTGATACCGGGATTCACGCCTCCCGAGAATCGCCATTCGGTTCCGGGCAATCCATCACGGGCGCTGGTGTTCAGCGTGAACGGCAGCAGCGGCCAATCCAACAATACGCGCATCGACGGGGCATCCAGTTCGAACATCTGGCGCCCCGATGCGGTTGCGTACGTGCCCGCGCTGGAGTCGATTGAAACGGTGAACGTGGTCACCAATTCCTTCGACGCCGAACAGGGCTTTGCCGGCGGCGCCGCCATCAACGTGCAGATCAAGAGCGGTACCAACAGTTTGCACGGTTCACTTTTCGAATACTACAACGGCAACCAGACAAAGGCCCGGCCGTTCTTCCTGCCGCGGTCCGAGCGAAAACCCAAAGACGTGTTCAACCAGTTTGGCGGAACGGTGGGAGGCCCCATTGTCCGCGACAAGCTTTTTTACTTCGGCAGCTACGAGGGAACCTACAATCACCGCTTCGCTTCGGCGATCGGCAGCGTGCCGACCGCCGCAATGCGGGCCGGCGATCTGAGCGGCGCGCCGGCTGCACGTCCCATCTACGATCCCGCCACGGGTAGTTTCGATGGCAGCGGCCGGACTCCTATACCGGCGAATCGCATTCCGTTGTCCAGGATTCCGTCCGCGGTTCAGAAGATACTCCCGTTGTGGCCCGTACCGACGCAGAGCGGTTCGCTGAACAATTACTTCGCCGCGGGGCGTTTCACGCTCGACCGGAACACGATCGACAGCAAATTCAACTGGAATGCGACGCCGAAGTTCAACATGTACGGCCGCTACAGCTATCTGATGTTTGAATCGGCGAACCGGCAATTCTTCGGTCCGGAACTGGGCGGGGCGCCGATCGCGGGCGGGCAGGCGGGATTCGCCGAGGGCCACAGCACCAGTATTTCGATAGCGGGCACGTACGTTTTCCATCCGTCGTTCCTGGTGGATGCCTACTTTGGGTACACGCGCATGCAGGCCGACAGCCGGCAGCCTCGCCTGGATGAGAAGATCGGCCAGACTTTCCTTGGGTTGCCTGGCACGAACGGCGACCGCTGGTTTGAAGGCGGCTGGCCGCAGTTCAACATCGCCAATTTCAGCGTGCTGGGAGCACCGAACGGCTTCCAACCGAACATCCTGAACGATCCGCAATATCAATATGTGGCGAACGCAAACTGGAGCCGCGGTTCGCACAACATCCGGTTTGGGATTGACTTCTACCGGCAGTACCTCAACCACACGCAACCGGAATTCTTCGGCGCCTTTTTCGGAGCGGCGGGCGGATTCTCCTTTGCGGCCGGGCAGACATCGTTGCGGGGCGGCCCACCGACGAGCGAATACAACGCGTTCGCCTCGTTCCTGCTGGGCGCCACCAACACGCTGGGCCGCATCTACCAGGTGCCGGACACGTACACGACGCGCACGGGCCTGTACAGTTCCTACGCGCGGGACCAGTGGCAGGTGAACCGCAAGCTGACGTTTACCTACGGCGTGCGCTGGGAGTACTTCCCCATGCCGGTGCGTGCCGACCGTGGCGTGGAACTCTACGACTTCTCGACAAACCGGATGCGCGTTTGCGGGGTGGGAGCGATTCCGCGCGACTGCGGCGTGAGCATGAGCAAGAGGCGATTCACCCCGCGCGCCGGATTTGCCTATCGCGCCTCCGACACGCTGGTGATGCGTGCCGGCTACGGAATTACGAACGATCCTTACAATCTTGCGCGTCCCCTGCGGGTCAACTACCCGATTCTGGTTACGTTAAATCTCAATAGCGCCAATGGATTCGCGCCCGCCAGCAACCTTGCCGACGGCATCCCTCTGATTCCGACGCCCGCCTTGGGTAATGGCAACATCCCGATCGATGGCAACGTCGCGGTGAACACCATCATCCCGGACCAGTTCAAGCGCGGCTACATACAGTCCTGGAATTTTTCGCTGCAGAAGCAACTGCGCGGCGGGTGGATTGGCGAGGCGGCCTATGTGGCGACGCGGTCGGTTGGGCAACTGGCCTACTTCGACCGCAATATTGCAAACGTGGGCGGAGGCAATGGGAGCCGTCCGCTGGCGCAACTTTATGGGCGCAACGCCCGCACTGCGCAGATTACGGGCCTTGGCACCTACAAATACGATGCATTGCAGACCCGCCTGGAACGCCGTTTTTCGAGCGGGCTCCAGGTAATGACCGCCTACACTTTCTCAAAGAACATGGGCATCGCGGGCAACGAGAATGGCGATGGCACGCCCTCCATCGGAATCCCGTCCCACTATTTCCTGAACCGCTCCCGCACGACTCTGGACCGGACGCACAACCTTCAATTAAGCGGAATCGCGGAACTGCCCTTCGGGCGCGGAAAGAACTGGGCGAAAACGGGCGTCCTCGCGGCTGTTCTCGGCGGCTGGCAGTTCAACGCCATTGTCTCGATGTATACGGGCCAACCCTTCTCGATTACCGCGCCTGGCACTTCCTTGAATGCGCCGGGCAACACGCAGCGCGCGGACCTGGTGAAGCCCGATGTGCGCAAACTCGGCGGGGCCGGTCCGGGACAGAAGTTCTACGATACGACGGCATTCGCTGAAGTTTCTCAGGCTCGCTTCGGCACGGCCGGCTTCAACCTGCTGGACAGTCCCGGCACGTTCAATACGGATATGAGCCTTTTCCGGCGCTTCCAGGTAAAAGAACGGGTATCGATTCAGTTCCGCGCCGAAGCGTTCAACGCCACCAATACACCGCACTTCGGACTGCCGAATGGGGCGGTGAACGCCGGCGCCTTCATGGAGGTGAGCGGCGTGCGCGGGCTCGGACGCGATGGGATCGACGAAAGACTGTTCCGGTTTGGCCTTCGGGTAGGCTTCTAGACTGGAGACAGCCGCAGACGCGTATAGCGAGGCCGCGGCAGGGTCTTCGCGCCGCGAACCCGAATGATAGGGCTCCGCTCCGCGGGACGCGGGTTCTGCCCCCGTCGGGATGTTCGGCCGGGAGCCCTTGGATCTGGCCGATAATCCCGGGCGCTCAATTCCCGGCCTGGACCACCACGATGCCTGTCATGGTTCACATCGTACGGCATGACGGCATCCGAGTTCAGCGGAAAAACTAAACCACTTTTTGTTTGACTTGCAAGAGGGGAACAGTATAATCCTTTAGGTGGCATCATGGTGATTCCTGCCTGAGTAGTTACACCGAAGGAACACGCCACTGGGTGCCCGGTCATGTTCTTTCATGACCCAACCGGGACCATTCCGCAGGGAGGGAACGATGCTGAGAAGACGACAATTGCTTCAGGCCGGCGCGGCGGCCCTTGCCAGTCCTGCGGGCGCCGCGGAATCGACTGCCGGTACGCGGGCCCTGGTTTTCGATGTTTTCGGAACCGTCGTCGATTGGCGATCTTCAGTGATTCGCGACGGCAATAGACTTAGCGCATCGAAGAAACTCGAAGTGGATTGGCCGCGGTTCGCCGACGCCTGGCGAGCGGGTTACGGGCCGTCGATGGACAAGGTAAGGAAGGGTGAAATGCCGTGGACCCGCATCGACGCTCTCCATCGTATGGTGCTCGACCGGCTGTTGAAGGAATTCCGCATTGGCGGATTGACGGAGGCGGAAACCGACGATTTCAATCGCGTCTGGCATCGGCTGACGCCCTGGCCGGATTCGATCGCGGGCCTCATTCGTCTGAAGAAGCGGTACATTGTCTCGACGCTTTCGAACGGCAACACTTCGCTGCTGGTGAATATGGCAAAGTTCGCTGGCCTGCCATGGGACTGCGTGCTCTCGGCGGAACTTTCAAAGCGCTATAAGCCGGACCGCGAGGTGTATCTCATGGCGGCCGACATGCTTGGGCTGCGGCCAAATGAAGTAATGATGGTGGCGGCGCATCTGGGCGACCTGCGTGCTGCCAAGGCCGCCGGGCTTAGGACGGCTTTCGTGGCGCGGCCGAGTGAATATGGCCCGGGTGGCAAGGCGGATCTAAAACCGGACGCGTCTTGCGATGTGAGCGCGGTGGATTTCGTGGATCTGGCGAGGAAATTGGACGCGTAGCCTAACGAAACGAGAACGCTGGTCCTTCCGCCGGCGGAAGCAAGAAAGACATCCGCTTCCACAGCGCTCATACCGCCGCCGGATTATCTCGTGCGACGGCCGGCTTTCATACGGCATCCATCCCAAGAGTGGCCTATCGTCCTTAGTGGCGCAGTCCTGGTAGGGCCACCGATCGGGCTGGAACAGCAAACTCCCATCTGGAGGCGAGACGAAGACCTCCCGTTTGAAATCATTCTGAGTTCGATCCCAGAGTCACAGCGAACTGGACGTCAGCCGCCTACAGCACCTGCTCTGACCAGCCTTCGAGCACGGCCTTGACCTTTGCGGTGAACTGGTCCGCGAGCGCACCGTCGATCAACCGGTGGTCGAAGCTAAGCGAAAGATAGCAAATGGAGCGAATCGCGATTGCGTCGTCGATGACCACCGGCGCTTTTTCAATGGCGCCTACTCCGAGGATGGCGACTTGCGGCTGGTTGATCACTGGAGTCGCAATCACGCTGCCGAAGCCGCCGAAATTGGTGATGGAGAACGTACCGCCGCTCACTTCGTCCGGCTTCAACTGGCGGGACCGCGCGCGCGTCGAGAGATCGACGATCGACCGCTGTAAGCCCACCACATTCTTCTCGTCCGCGTTCCTGATCACCGGGACGATGAGTCCGTTTTCGAGAGCCACTGCGATCCCGATGTTGACCTCGTTGTGATAGATGATACTGCCGCCGTCCATCGAGGCATTGAGCAGCGGGAAGGCCCGCAACGCTTCCGCCGCCGCGCGCGTCACGAACGGTAGATATGTCAGGGACATGCCATAGCGGGACTGAAAGTCGGCCTTGCTCCGTTCGCGCATCCGTGCGACCTTCGTGATATCCACCTTGTGAACCGTGGTCACGTGCGCCGAGGTCGCCTGACTGAACACCATATGCTCCGCGATCTTAGCCCGCATCGCGCTGAGCGGCTCGACGCGAATCTTCGCCTGCGCGGCGGGAGGCAGTGGAACGAATGCCGGCGGGACAGCCGGAACTGCCGGAACGGAAACTGGCGCGGCAATCGGCGTAATCGGGGCCGCGGACGGCTGCGCGAGGTACGCCTCGACGTCCTGCTTCGTGATGCGGCCGCCCGCGCCGGTGCCCTTCACGCGCGCGAGGTCGATGTTGTTTTCACGCGCCATCTTGCGGACGAGCGGTGAAAGCGGTCCAGCGGGTTCTTCGATGGAGGAAGGAGCCGCAGCTAAGGAAGGAGTGTAGGAAGGAACGGACGCGGGAGGAGCCGGCGGCTTGCCGGATGGAACTTCAATGGCCGCTGGTGCGGCAGCGGGCGCGCCGCCATCGGAGATACGCGCCACCACGGTATTTATTCCTACGGTTGTTCCTTCCGTGACGAGGATCTCCCCCAATGTGCCTGTGACCGGAGATGGAATTTCCGTGTCCACCTTATCGGTCGAAATCTCGAATAGCGGTTCATCCCGCTGAACGTGATCGCCGGGCTTCTTGAGCCACTTCGTCAGCGTTCCCTCTACAATGCTCTCGCCCATCTGGGGCATCACAACGTCCGTCATATCACCGTCTCCATGACTGGCTGAACCATATCGCAGCCGAATACTTTCCCAAAATGTAGTGCAAGCGCCACACGAACCGCCGCAATTTCCGCCTTTGACCCCAGTTGCTCCATCGACGTCACGGGTTTCCGAAGCCCGCATGGCACAATGTACTCGAAATAACTCATGCTGGGATTCACATTAAGTGCAAACCCGTGGGAACTCACCCAGCGACTCAAATGAACGCCGATCGCGCCGATCTTCCGCCCCTCGACCCACACCCCGGTGCAGCCCGGCACTCGCGCAGCAGCGATATCGAAGTCCGACAGAGCGCCGATCATCACTTCTTCGATGGCCCGCACGTACGCGCCGACATCGCGCTTCCATTGTTTCAGATCCATGAGGGGATACCCCACGATCTGGCCGGGGCCGTGGTAGGTGATGTCTCCGCCGCGGTCTGTTTCGTGGAACGCAATGCCCGCGGAGCGCAGCGCTTCCTCCGATGCAAGCAGGTTCTCGATGTGTCCGTTTCGCCCGAGCGTGATCGTGTGCGGGTGTTCGAGCAGCAGAAGCTGATCCGGGATGAGGCCCGCTTTCCGCCGCGCGACGAGATCGCGCTGCATAGCGGACGCTTCGCCGTAACCGGTCCGCCCAAGATCGTGGACCTCGCACGTAGGGCGCCTCATGAAGCGACCGTGGCAGTCGGGTTTCGCCGAAAGGCAGCCGGAAGAAAAGGACCGCCGGCCCCACTTCGTCCATCGTGGCGACAGTCCGGAGGCAGAGCCTTATGCATTGATGGCAAGACCGTAGACGGAGTTGAACGCTTCGCCTAATGCCTCATAGAGCGTGGGATGCGCGTGGATTGTGCTCATCATCGTCTCGACCGTGGCCTCGGCCTCCATCGCGGCCACGGCCTCGGCAATCAGTTCGAAACCCTGTGGCCCGATGATGTGGACTCCCAGAATCTCCCCTTGCTTTTCGTCCGCCACCACTTTGATGAATCCATCGTGGCTCCCGAGTATGCTCGCGCGGCTGTTCGCCGCAAAGGGAAACTTTCCCACCTTGACCGCGTAACCCTCTGCGCGCGCCCGCGCTTCAGTCAGACCGACGCTGCCTATGCCTGGCTCAGTGTAGGTTGCGCCCGGAATCCGGTCGTGCCGGATGGGCCGCTCCGGCTTTCCTGCGATGTGAGCCACCGCTGCCAGCCCTTCTGCTGTTGCGACATGCGCCAACTGCGGGCTGCCGGCCACCACGTCGCCGATCGCGTAAAGTCCAGGCTCGCCGGTCTGCATCCGCTGGTTGACCCTGATGAAGCCGCGATCGAGTTCTGCCCCCGTGTTTTCAAGGCCGATGTTTTCCGTGTTTGGCTTCCTGCCCACCGCAACCAGCAACTTCTCGGCCTCCATCTCCTCGGTATTTCCGCCGGCAAGCGTCACGGTCAACTGCACCCCGTTTTCCGTCTTGCGGACGTTTCCTGCTTTCGCGCCGGTTTCGATGCGGATTCCGTTCCTCTTGAAAACCCTCGCAAGTTCTTTTGAGACGTCCTCGTCTTCAACGGGAACTACCCTTGGGAGCATCTCGAGAATGACTACTTTCGTTCCGAAGCGGCTGAATATGGAGGCGAACTCCACTCCGACGGCACCCGCTCCGATGATGATCAGCGATTTCGGCACCGCCGTAAGATTGAGAATTTCAATGTTAGTCAGAATGCGCGCCGCGTCGGGTTCCAGGCCTGGCAGCATGCGTGCCTCCGACCCCGTTGCAACAATGATGTTCCTCGCCTCGACGATCTCCCCATTGACCTCGATCCTGCCGCCACCCTTCAACCTCGCGAATCCCTTGATGACATCGACCTTATTTTTCTTCATCAGGAATTCGACGCCGGCGGCATGTTTCGCGACGATCTTGTTCTTTCGCTCGATGACTTTCGGGAATCGCAACTTCGGCTCCCCGCACTCGATGCCCTCCTCCGCCGCGTGGACGAAGTGATTCCACACTTCCGCTGAGTGGAGCAGAGCCTTTGTCGGAATGCAGCCCACGTGCAGGCAGGTTCCCCCGAGTTTCGGGTCTTTTTCGACGACCGCCGTGCGTAATCCATATTGACCGGCGCGCACCGCGGCCGAATACCCTCCCGGGCCGCTCCCAATAATCACAAGATCGTAAGACATTCGTAATCCTATTCTACAATGTGAGGAGGCAGAACCGGATTTTAGAATGCTATACTTTCGCAATCCGCACGTGTGGCGAAACGAATGACACAGACCGGGCATTGGAAAACCGTATCGATCGTGCTGGGTGGAGTCGCGCTGTGCTTCGTTCTGACTTGGGGCGGCATTTATTTCAAGGATTACCTGATCGCGCCAGAGATTACCGCCACGTTGCCATCGGGTGTCCCAGGCGCGTCGGCGGCCCCCACGCTACACCCGTTGGTGGAACTATTGAAACTCGTCGTCGCGGCAATCGTCGGGATGGTGATTACGGCAGTCCACGGCAGATGTCAGCGCGAGAAGCCCATTCCACGATCGCTCGAACACGCTCAGGTCATGTTATGTATCTCGGGCGCGTTGATGATGATTATTATTGGGAATTCCCTGGCGCGAGCATTCGGTGTGGCGGGCGCGGCGGGGATTGTGAGGTTTCGCACGCCTGTCGAGGATGCGAAGGACGCGACCGTGATTTTTCTACTGCTTGGCCTGGGTATGGCTTGCGGGCAGGGAATGTTTGGAGTGGCCGGGCTGGGAGGTCTTTTCCTCTGCGTCTTCCTGTGGCTGATCGATCACTATGGAGAAAGCATCCCCCGCTCACTGATGCTTGCCATGACCGCTGAAGGGGCTTTTCCGTCCACCCATGTACAGAGTGTTCTGGCTCGCCACAAGGTCAGAGTGGAGCCGCGCGAGGTTTCGCCGGCCGGCGTGAAGTATTTGGTAACACTGGACACGCGTACGTCGCTTGAAGGCATCAGCGCCGAACTGATGGCTGGTGGGGCGTCGGGTCTCAAGTCGGTGTCATGGGAATCGCTCAAGAAGGGGCAGAGCTAGATGGCGCTGAAAGCGCCCGTGGTGAAGAGGGCTGCTGCGGAATCCGCTAAGCCCCCGGACCGGGTCGTATTCGCGATTGAGGAGCGGAGACCCAAGATCGTCGAGGTAATCGGCTCGGCGAAGAAGCGGGTCCTGATGTCGATTTTCCGTTGCGCGGATTTTCACGTACTGGACGCGCTGGCTGAGGCGCTCGAACGAGGGGTGCACGTCGAACTGCTGATGACGCCGTTGGCGAAGGGTTGGGAAAAGAAACTCACCGAGTTGGCCGGGTTTGTGGAGAGCCTGGGCGCGATCGTGCACAAGTATTCAGACCCGGTAGTCAAGTACCACGCGAAGTACATGCTGGTTGACGATGGACCGGCGGTTGTGGCTTCACTGAACATCACGAAGAAATGTTTCACGGAAACCTGCGACTTTCTGCTGATCACGCACGATCCGGCCGTGATTTCAGGCCTGGAAAGATTGTTTGAGGCGGATAAGTGCGCGCCTGAGACGGAGTTTCCGGAAGGCATCAGCGAGCGGCTGTTTATTGGTCCGGATCGGGCGCGAGCCCAGTTCACAAGTTTCCTGGCCGGTGCGAAACACAGCATCCGGATCATCGATCATAAACTTACCGATCCCGCCATCGTCACCCTGCTTAAGGCCAAGCAGGCCGAAGGCGTGGTGGTGGAAATCCTGGGGCAGGGCAGAGTGGCTGGAATGGTATCGCATGGCCGGCTGGCGATCGTCGACGAACGAAGAGCAGTGTTCGGCAGTATGTCTTTGTGCGCGCTGAGTCTCGATTTCCGCCGCGAGGTCGCGGTCATGGTGGACGACCCTGACTGCGTCGCGCGATTGAATCAGTTTTATCAGGAATTGGAAGAAACCTCGCCAGATGCTTCCGTGGGCAAGAAGAAACTTAAGAAGTAACGCGGGACAGAGGCTTGGCTGTTTGGTAGTTAGGCCTGTGGCCACCGGCGCGTTCCGTCCAGTTGGAAACCCTTCTGCTTTTCGCGGCCTACCTGGAGAGTCTTGAGTTAATTTGTAGAGGTCGGAACCCGCCTGCTCTATCTCCATACAATTACGACAGTTACATTTCGCACTTTCCGGTTAGCGCGTTTAGTATAATTCTTGCCCAGGGGTCTATTGTTATGATCAAGCCGCTCTCCATCTCTGCTTTGGCCGCGATCATTGCTCCGGCAATGTTTGCCCAATCTTTCACCGGGGCCATTCTCGGGACCGTGAAGGACCCCACCGGCGCCGTGGTGCCAGGCGTCAAGGTGGTAGTCACCAACACCGGCACCAATGCGAGAGCAGAGGTAGTATCCGACGCAAACGGCAACTATGCAGCGCAGTTGCTGCAGCCAGGCATGTATCACCTGGAGGCGTCCGGCGCCGGCTTCAAGAAGTTTGTGTGGGATGCGATCACCTTGCAGGTGCAGCAACAGGCTCGAGTGGATGTGGCGCTTTCCGTGGGCGAGGTGACCGAATCCGTGATGGTTT
>SYKU01000235.1 GCA_005808865.1 Acidobacteriota bacterium | reverse complement strand
TCACGCGCACTTCGACCCGCCGCTGCTGCGATCGGCGACCGTGCGCAAGTTCATGGTCGGCTTCGAAATGCTCGGGATGCCGCAACGCGACCTGACGCCCGAGGCGGCTGCCGGGCGATTGCGAGAGGTGTGAGGGCGGGCACGCAAGGCCTCGGCCGAAATACTGGCCGGGTCTCTGAAACTTGAACCAGCGCCGTCAGGAAGGAGTAAGTGCGCGTACGGTTGGAGAATGAGCGCGGCCGTTCATTACGAGATCCGCCTTGACCTTTCAGGCTTTCCCGCCGGTCTTCCCGTTCCCGGGCGTCTGGACAGGCGATTCCGCAAACAGTCCGTTGAAAAAGCCCCTCCAGACCGAACCAGATTGTAGTTTTCGGCCCGGCTGATTTGACGGGCCGTCCAGCCGCCCCTCCCGTCAGTCAAAAAAAACGGATTTCGACCCCGCGTCGTGCCTCCTCGGGTTCATGGAAATCAGATCTGTCGAGCGCCGCCGAAAGGCGCCGGGGCACCGACGCGAGTGTACTCCACGCACCAAACAGTATTCTTTGCCCGGCTGATTTGACGGCTGCCCAGCCGCTCTTCCCGTCATTCAAAACGGATTTCGACCGGCGTCGTGCCTTCTCGGGTTCATGGAAATCAGATCTGTCGAGCGCAGCCGAAAGGCACCGGGGCACCGACGCGAGTGTACTCCAGGCACGAGGCAGTATTCTCTACCCGGCTGATTTGACCGGCTGTCCAGCCGCTCTTCCCGTCATTCAAAACGGATTTCGACCCCACGTCGTGCCTCTTCGGGTTCATGGGAATCGGATCTGTCGAGCGTCGCCGGAAGGCGCCGGGGCACTGGCGGCAAGGACGCTCTACGAGCACCGGGCAAGCCGTCCGTATTGCCTGAGCACGGAGATTGGCCGCCCGCGTCTCCCTGTCCGCGCGCTTGCAGCTATTCCTTCTTCTGAATGGGCCTTGGCCCGCTAAGGCGGCGTATCTTAAGGTCGACTCCGACCTCCACCCGATCGGCAATCTTGATCAGCGGAATGCCGTGCGTCATTCCATATTGGCGGCGGTCAAACACCATTTTGCCCCGAATGTGCCCCTCGTCCGGGCGGTCCGGAGAATAATTCAAGGTCAGACTCTCTTCTTTGGTAAGACCACGTATGGTGAAGTCTCCATCCACCCGGTACGCATCGGTCCCGGTGAGAACGATCTTCTTCGACTTGAATGTGATCTCCGGGTTTTCCTTGACGGAGAAGAAGTCGCTCCCTTTCAACTTCCGTTCCTTCAACGAGCTTCCAGCCTTCACGCTGTCTGCCTGAACAATGAGTTCCAAAACACCGCTCTGGACGTAAGGCGTCGTGAAATGAAGGCTCGCAGCCCACTTATCGAATACGCCGGTAAGCGCGACCGAGGCGTCCACGTGGAAGTTGATCTTGCTGTCAGGCACAATGACCTGAAAGGTTGGAATCTCCCCGGTCTGCCCGGAGCCGATGGCCGGAGCACTGAGGACCGCGGCAAGCAAAAGGGGATGTGGATGAAAGGAATTGTGAAACGGCATCGTCGACCCTCTCCAGGATGTCCAGTATACTCCAACCGGATTCCACATTTTCGCTGTACCTCGCGGATGCGTCGATGCCCAGCCGTTTCGCCAGGTAAGGCAAACGAGCCCCGTCCGCGCCGAAACCGGGCAGGGAGGCGCGAAGACTGGTGAAGGCGGCTCGGAGGGCTGTTTCCCGTCATTTTGGAGCCGATGGAACGATGGAGAGGAATCCGGGTCAAGGTGTTACAACCGACAGACTGGGTTGGGGGAAGTAGGGCCGTTTGATTTTGCGCACCGCGCCGTCAGACTCCAAGCGCCAGGATTCCGCACGGTGATACCGAAAACATCTCGCGCGGACGCAAAAGCTCTCGAGCACTTGGGGTACTCGCCTCAGGGATGCCGTTGGGAAAACCACAGTCAACGGAGTTCCGTAGGAGTGTAGGACGACGACCACGGGCTCACTAAGTATGCCGTGGACTTTGCGTCAACCCCTCCCGGTCCGCCGCGGCCGCCGAAGCACTGTTACTCTATAGAGAACTGACATGAGGAAACGTTTACTTGGCAACAGCGACCTTAATATCACTGCCCTCGGCGTGGGCGCCTGGGCCATGGGCGGTGGCGGATGGGCCTTCGGATGGGGACCGCAGGAAGACGCGCAGTCGATCGCGTCCATTCGCGCGGCGCTCGACGCCGGGATCAACTGGATCGATACCGCCGCAGTCTACGGTCTTGGCCACTCAGAAGAGGTGGTGGCGCAGGCGCTCGAAGGCGTCGCCGCAAAGCCTTACGTGTTCACGAAATGCGCGCGCATTTGGGATGAGCGCGGCAAGATCGGTAAGTGCCTCAAGCGAGACTCTGTTCGCCGTGAATGCGAGGCAAGCCTGCACAGGCTGAAGATCGATGTGATCGACCTCTACCAGATGCATTGGCCCGAACCCGACGAGGACGTCGAGGAGGGTTGGGCTGCCATGGCTGAACTGCAGGAAGAAGGGAAAGTCCGGTGGATCGGCGTCTCGAACTTCAGCGCGGCTCAAATGGAACGGGCGCGGGACATCGCTCCCATCACGTCGCTCCAACCCCCGTATTCGATCATGCAACCGGAGATCGAGGCGGAGGGACTCCCGTTCTGCCTTGGCAACAACATCGGCGTCATCGCGTATGCGCCCATGAAGTCCGGCCTGCTGACCGGCAAGATGACCAGGGAGCGCCTGGCGAATCTCCCGGAGGACGATTTCCGGCGCCGAAGTCCATTTTTTCAGGAACCCATTTTGACCCGCGCTCTCGGCGTAGTGGAGCAACTCAAGACGATCGGCGATCGGCATGGCCGGACACCAGGCGAAGTCGCCATTGCGTGGACGCTGGGGCATCCTGCCGTTACCGCGGCGATCGTTGGGATTCGGACTCCGGAGCAATTGAAGGGAGTGATCGGCGCGGCGGAGTTCCGCCTAAGCGAGGCGGAGGTCGCGGAGATCGCGGCCGCGTCAAAGTAATCGGGCCGAGATCACTCTGGCGATACCCGCCAGATCTTCGTTTACGCGTATATCATGCCATGCAGGACCTAGCATGGCGCGAACGCCTGCAAGGCTCGAATAACCCAGTTCCACGACGATCCATCCGCCCGGGCGCAATACGCGCCTGGCGTCCGTAAGCAGGCGCGCGTAGGTCTCGAAACCGTCGCGGCCGCCGAACAAGGCCACGTGCGGCTCGTAGTCCCTTACTTCGCGCTGAAGGCCTTCCCGGTCTTTGAGGGGAATGTAAGGTGGGTTCGAAACGATGAGATCGAATGAGGCGTTCGGAAATGGTGCCAGCAGATCTCCCGCGACGAAGTTCACAGCCGCGCCAAGTCTCACTGCGTTTTCCCGTGCCACAGCCAGAGCCTTCAGCGAAATATCGCTGGCCCAGACATCCGCGCCGGTCTCGAGGCGCAGCGTTACCGCAATTGCGCCAGACCCGGTGCCTGCATCGAGCACACGCTGCCCGCGCACGCCGACCGCTATCGCGGTTTCGACCACGTGCTCCGTTTCGGGCCGCGGAATCAAAACGTCGCGCGTCACGCGGAACTCGCGACTGTAAAATTCCTGTCTTCCCGTGATGTATTGTGTTGGCGCGCCTTGCAATCTTTCGTGCAGATAGCGGCCGAAGTGCAGCCACGCAATTTCGGTCAGTTCGTCGCCGGAATGCGCGTAAAGCCAGGAGCGTTCAGCGCCGCGAGCGGCATGTAGAAGAAGCACTTCACAGGTAAGCCGGGGCGCGGCTATACCTGCCTCTTCAAGCAGTTTCGTGCCTTGAAGCAGGGCGTTTCCGACGGTCACCTTACGCCGCCGCTTCGCTCGGCCCCTTCATCTTTTCCGACTGATAATGGGTGATCAGCGCTTCGAGGATGGCATCCACGCGGCCCTCCATCACCATGTCGAGTTGATGCAGCGTCAGTCCGATCCGATGGTCCGTCACGCGGTTCTGCGGAAAATTGTAGGTGCGAATCTTTTCGCTCCGGTCGCCCGTCCCAACCATGCTCTTGCGCTCGGCCCCAAGCTGCGCCTGCTGCTTCTCCAATTCCATCTCATAGAGCCTTGACCGCAGCACGCGAAGCGCCTTATCCCGGTTCTTGATCTGCGACTTCTCGTCCTGGCAGGAAACGATCGTGTTCGTTGGCAGGTGCGTGATCCGGATCGCAGAATAAGTGGTATTGACTGATTGCCCGCCCGGTCCGGAGGAGCAAAACGTATCGATACGCAGGTCCTTCTTCATGTCGATTACCACTTCAACGTCGTCCGCCTCGGGCATTACCGCGACCGTAATCGCCGAGGTATGCACGCGGCC
>SYKU01000234.1 GCA_005808865.1 Acidobacteriota bacterium | reverse complement strand
GATGTTGAAGGGCACGGAAACGATATCGCCGGTGCGGATGAACTCGACGTCGCGCCCCGCTTCAATTACTTCACCGGTGATCTCGTGACCGAGTACGAGGCCGTGCGGCGCGGTTGTGCGGCCGCGGACCATGTGCTGGTCGCTACCGCAGATGTTGGTTGAAACGATCTTCAAAATGACACCGTGATCGCATTTGCGCGACCCGATGGACAGCGTGGGGAAATCGATGGACTGGACCTCGACGTTGCCAGGCCCCATGTACGCGACTCCGCGATTGCTTGCCATAAATGTAGCTCCTTAAGGTTTAGACGTCCGGTAGTTATGAAATCAGAAAACGGCACCAAGGTCAAGCATTCGCCAAGTATTAATTCTTTAATTGACAGTGTCCGGAATTTCTGATAAAACGGTGACGGAAGACGAACTGCTAATTCTTTAAGAGGTGGCTGGGACTTGGCCCGGAAGAGATCTGCGACACTGACGGAAGCCGAAGCGAGGCTAATGGACATTGTGTGGCACAAGGGCCGCGCCACGGTCGGCGACGTGATGGAAGCGCTGCCGGACGTGCCGCCGCTCGCCTACAGCACGGTCCTCACGACCATGCGGATCCTGGAACAGAAAGGATTTGTCCGCCACGTAAAGGAAGGCCGCGCGTTCCTTTATGAACCTATTGTCGACCGCGGCGAGGCCGGCGGGAGCGCGATCGCGCAGATTCTGACGCGGTTCTTCCGCGACTCACCCGAGTTGCTTGTGATGAATCTTCTCGCCCACGAAAGCGTAGGCAAGAAGGAGTTGAAGCGGCTGAAGAAACTGATCGAGGAAGCAAAATAGGAGCGGACCCGGATGAACCTCGCTTTGCGCATTGTGCTAGCGCTCATGAACGCCGTGCCGGCGGGATTGCTGGCCGCGGGCGCGTGCTGGCTGATACTGCGGTTTCTTCGCGCGACCAACGCCGCCACGCGGTACTCGATCTGGTTCGCCGCGCTGACGGCGGTTTCGGTCATGCCGCTGGCGATTGGACTCCGTCCTGCGTCAGCCCCGCGAGTGCCGGATTTCACCGAGCCCGGCGCTCCATTCCCGCTCCGCCCTTCGATTCTCCGGACGGGAACCCCGGCGGACGCATCATCCACGCTCCCGCCTGACGCGGCGCCGGACGAGCCGCGCCGGGCTCCCGGCAGCCTCACTCTGGACATGGATTCCGGCACGGCGCTGTTTGCGGGATGGGTCGCAGGCGTCGCTTTGATGGGGATCCGCCTCGCTCTCAGTGCGATTCGTGCCCGCAATCTTCGCCGCCGTTCCGCCCCGCTCCCCGAGGCCTTGCGTGCACGCCTTCCGTCCACCGCGCCCGCCCGCCTTGCGATTTCGGCGGATATCGGTTCGCCGGTCACGATCGGTTTTCGACAGCCAACGATCCTGATTCCCGCAGCGCTCGTGGACCGCATCAGCGACCGCGACATGGAGCACATTGTGCTGCACGAAATGGCGCATGTCCTTCGGGCTGACGCATGGACCAATCTCGCGCAGCGGCTGGTTGAAGCCGTAATGTTCTTTCACCCCGCCGTATGGCTGATCGGGCGAAGGCTGGACCTGGAACGCGAGATCGCCTGCGACGACTGGACGGTCTTCCGGACGGAGCGGCACAAGAACTACGCCGAATGCCTGACACGGCTCATTGAGCTCGGCGCGGCGAATGCGCGGCCGGCTCTCGCCAGCAGCATGCTGCACTTCCCACAGCAGATTTCGAGGAGAATTGAGATGATCTTGAACCAGAAACGAAACCGGGTTCCAGCCTCGCATAAGCCGACGGTGCTCGCCGGAGCCGCGCTTGCAATCGGAGCCGTGGCGCTCTGCAGCCTGGCCACGCGCCTGGTTGCGGCAGAAGATTCGAAAGCGGTCCGCGCGTCGAAGTCTGAGAGCGGCCCTCACAAGAGCTTCCGTCTTCGCGTCGGCGACGGCCGCCGTGAAACGGAGCTAAGCTGGTCGAGCGGCTGGGACCGGGTTTCGATTCGCGCCAGAGGCGAAGTCGAGTTTACGGACGACGACCGCGACATACGGAGTCTGGAGCCAGACGGTTACTTCCGCATCGAAGAGAAGAGCTGGTTTCTGGTGCAGCGCAGCATCGAGATCACGGCCGGCCCCTCCGGAAACCTGACCCGAACCTATGAAGTCCATGGCGACCCGAAGGAGTTCGATGGCGCTGCGAGGACCTGGCTGAGCGCGATGCTGGGCGCAGCCGTCCGCGAGACGGGCATCGGCGCGGAGACACGTGTCCGGCGCATTTACAAGCGCGCCGGTACGGCCGGCGTCCTCGACGACATTTCCCGCTTGCGCTCCGACGGCGTCAAGTGCGTCTACTTCCGCTACCTGTTCGATCTGACCTCCCCGGACGCCGTAGACCTCGCGCGAATTCTCAGGCGGGTGGCGCGGGAGGTTCGATCCGACGGCGACAAGGCGCGCCTGCTGCACGAGATCGCCGAAGACGCGCTCGCCTCCGCCGCGGCCCGCATCGCATTCTTCGAAGCGGCCCAGACCATTGGCTCCGACGGCGACCGCAGCCGCCTGCTTCGCGAGGTTCTTACCGAAGGTGTGCGGACTCCCGAAACCCTGGAGCTGATTCTGAAGGCCATCGCGCGTGTCAACTCGGACCCCGACAAGGCGCGGGTGCTCGTGGAATTCACCGGCCTTCATCCCGTCGACGACGCGCTGCGGACGGCGTTTTTCAGGGCGGTTGCCACAATTCAATCCGACGGGGATCGCACGAGAGTGGTTTCCGCCGCGATGAGAGAATCGGCGGCTAACAAAGAAACCATGGCCGAATCCGTGAAGGCGGCCGGACGTATCGGTTCCGACGGAGAGAAGGCGCGGCTGCTCGTCCAGGCGGCTGAGTACTATTCGCCGGACGACGCTTTGCGCGCCGCCTTCTTCCAGGCGGTTTCGACGATCGGCTCGGACGGCGACCGCCACCGCGTTCTGACCGCGCTGCTTCATCGCGGAAGGCTTTCGCGGGAGACCATGCTCGATTTGCTGCGAGCCGCTACTCGCATAGGTTCGGACGGTGAAAAGTCCAGGTTGCTGGTCGAGTTCACCAGAGTCTGTCCCGGAGACGAGCCTCTACTCGCGGCCGTGCTCGATGCCGCCGCCAGCATTGGATCTGACGGCGAGTACCGGCGCGTGGTCTCGGCTCTCACAGAACGGAGCGGCGGCAAGAGCGTAATCGCAAAGAAGGCAAAAGCCGACTGAGCAGTCCCACAGCCGGAAATGCCTGGCCCCCCGGCCCGCGGCGTGAGGACGCGCTTCGAGCAGAACTGGCCCTATCAACCAGCACCAGCGGGAGTTTACTGGTAGCGATAAAGGCATGGCGATAAGAAGCCGTGATCTGCGGAGTCTACGTGCGACAGTCAGTATTACCTGCGTTGGGCAATGCTGAGTCGATCCAGGCCCAGGGTTGTGGCTAAGGCTTGCTATCGAAGGGTCTGTTTGGAGAGGACCGTTGCGACGCTGTTGGGACATTTAGATCTCGGTGGCCCCGATATCGATGCCCGCAGCGTCTGGCCGCATCACTGGCATCGCTGCATTATTCGTCTTACCGCCTTGCTTCCGCTTAGCGCCAGCGCGCCTCCTGGCGAGCAAACGGCGGCCCGAGTCGCGCAACGGGAATTAAAGGACATCTGGCAACAAGCATGCCGGTTTCGTCTGGCTCCAGAGTCACGAGCAACTCCGCGGGCCCCCTACCACAACCTCGCGTAATCTTTCCTGGCTTCGATCAGGATGCGATCCGCGTCCGCATCTTCCAAAGGGCGAAGAAATCTTCGTAGGCCTTTCGGGCCGCTGCCGCCCAGGCCTTGGAGATATGCCACACCGCCGGGAAACGGCGAGGCCGGTGCCAGCCGTTCCACCGCCTTCGCGGCTTCAAAGCGATCGAATCGCCGCCGCGCGAATTTGAGGAAGTTGCACCGCGTTCCAGACGGTTCCGTCCGGACGATGGCGATGGATCGGTTCATTCCGCTTCGATTCCGTGCACTGGCTGAAAATGAGCGCGGAAGAGGTGAAATGGCTGAACGTTTTCCCCAGGACGCGAGTCTCTCAACGCCTGGTAGTCTCCGCGCTGAGTTTCTCCGCACAGGGCGCGTCGCCGCGCAGGGTTGATATCGCGATGAACGATTCCATTGCAGGGCGGCGCGTCGATTAACATGAGCGGAAATCCGGAGCCAATAACTATCACGGATAGACGTATTATCGCGTGCGGAACGCGGTGCTGAACGCCGACACATGCCAGGCACGAGGGACGTCTCGCGGGGACCCGGCTTCGGAATTCAGACTTAACGCAATGGAGGCGTCGAAATTGGCGCCCGCCGGTGACGCGTCGCTTGCTCGTAGGCGTAGGCGAACTTCAACAGTGAACTCTCCGACCACGGCTTGCCAAAGAAGGTAATGCCCGCTGGAAGCGCACCACCGCGGGTGTAGCCCATTGGAACGCTGATCGACGGGAATCCAGTTGCGGGCGAGAAGAACTGGCTGTTGTCGCCATGCGGTGTGTTCAGGTCGCCTATCAGTCGCGGCGGATTGCTCCAGGTCGGATAGACGAAAGCGTCTAGCTTCAGCCTGTCCATGGTCTTCACCACGGCCTGCCGGACCTGCTCGCGATAGACTCCGTTAGCCTCGCACGCGGCGGAGCCGGGTCCGTTCTCCGGATCTTTTTCCGCCATCTCGAGCCGCCTCTGGGCGGGTGGATAGAATTTGCCGGAGGCGATGATCTCCGAGACCGTTTTCACAGGCACGGCGCTGCCGCGTACCGCAAGGAAACGATTGAGATCGTACTTGAACCCCATGCACACCCCTTTGGGGCGCTGAATCGTACTCAGCCCATCGACGGCCGCCACATCGACCACGGTAGCGCCGCCTCGGCGCAGATCTTCGACCGCGGCGCGAAACACCGCGAGGACTTCCGGATCGGCGCTGTCGCGCTCGTATGCCTCCCGCAGGACCCCGATGACGGCGCCCCTCAGTCCGTGGCTATCGAGAGCCCGCAGGTAATTTGCGCCGCTGCGCCCGCGTGCGGCGGCAGTCACCGGATCGTCCGGATCCTCACCTGCGATCGCCTGGAATATGCGCGCTGCGTCTTCTACTGTCCGTGCCATGGGTCCGGCGATGTCCGCATTCAACGACAGCGGGAACACACCGCCCCTACTCGTGAGGCCCATGGTGGAGCGAATGCCCGTAAGCGCCTGGTGCGATGACGGCCCGCGGATCGAGTTGCCTGTATCGCTTCCCAAACCGGCCAGTCCGAAACTCGCCGCTACGGCGGCCGCTGTACCGCCGCTCGACCCGGCCGTGACGCGGTCGAGCGCGTACGGGTTCTTCGTAAAGCCCGGCAGGATCGAGTTCACAGTCTCGTACGGGCTGAATGCCCACTCGTACAAATTGGCTTTCGCGAGGACGAGGGCGCCCGCTTCCTTGATCCGTTTTACCTGAAAAGCGTCCTTTACCGGAACGTAGCCTGAGAACACCAATGCGCCGTTGGTTGTCTGCAATCCGGCTGTCTCAAAGTTGTCCTTGACGATCACCGGTACGCAGTGCAGGGGGCCGGTGAGTCCCGTCCGCGAGAATCGGAGATCCAAGTCGGCGGCGGCCTTCATGACCTCGGGATTCACGCGAATGATCGAATTAATCGCCGGGCCGTTTTTGTCGTAGGCCTCGATTCGCTTCAAGTAGCGGTCCACTAGCGTCCTGCACGTCAGCCGACCGCCCGCCATCGCGTCATGGACCTGCGCTATCGTGGCTTCCACCACTTCGAACGATTGCGCCGAAGCGAGCACGGGTAGCGAGAGTAACAAGGCCCAAGTCCGAATCATCCGCCGATTATAGTAGAGTCGCCGGCTTTGGCCCGGTGTATATTGATCACAGCCTGGGTCCAAATACCGAATGCTCCAGGCGGCTCGCCCCCTTGGGCCACGGCAAGGACGACTTGGACCTATCGAGACCGCCTGAGGCCGTTACGTCTTTTACGGCGCTCCTGCATACGCACCCTCAACTTTCCGGGGCGCCTCGTGGACCCGGAGCGGCTAATCCCCGTCGAATGAAATTCCCCGCGGGGAGATAGATTACGGAAAGGCTTTCTTGATCAGGCAACCCGTCAGGAACTCGAGCGCTCGTTCCGGCCTGAACCAAAAGTAGACTATCGCGCTAGAGAGAAGTTACGGCGAGCACTCCGCCAGCACCTTGCGACAGGGAATCCGCCGCTCCGCACGCAGAACGCCCTCGTGTCCGCTTAGAACCGGCTGAGATTTGCGGGCGCATCCAGACGCCGCCCTTCCGGCTTCGGATTCCGCTTTCCAACTTTTCGACGCCAGCCAAACCGCCCCGTAACGCGGTATAAAGGTCTGGCGATGATCCCTCTCGCCGTGCTCGCTTTCACCGTCCTCACCTCGCTTGCCCTTTCCGCGGCCGACTGGCCGCAGTTCCTCGGACCCAATCGCGACGGTGTCTACACCGGAACCGACATCGCCACGTCGCCCAAACCAGCTCTGCTCTGGAAGAAAGACGTCGGGCAAGGCTTCAGCGCTCCGGTCGTCGCGGAGGGAAAGCTGCTCCTGTTTCACCGCGACGGCAACAAGGAAACCGTCGAGGCGTTCGATCCGGCTAGCGGAAAGCGCATTTGGGCTACCGATTCTCCCGCCGCTTACCGCGACGATTTCGGCTTCGACGAAGGCCCCCGCGCGACCCCCACAGTCGCGGGAGGCCGTGTCTATACACACGGCGCCGACGGCTTCATCCAGGCGCTCGACCTTCTTAATGGCAGGCAACTATGGTCCGTCGACACGCGCCAGAAGTTCGAGTTTCGCAAGGGATTTTTCGGGGCGGTCTGCTCGCCGTTGGTCGAAGGCAACGCAGTCCTCATCAGCGTCGGCGGTTCGAACGGAGCGGGGCTTGTCGCGTTCCACAAAGACACCGGCAAGCAGCTGTGGAGTGCTACGAGCGACGAAGCCGGGTACGGATCGCCCGCGATTGCGACGATTGCCGGGGCGCGGCACGCTTTGTTTTTTAACCGCGCAGGGCTCACCGATGTCGATCCGGCCTCGGGGAAGGTACGTTTTCAGTTTCCATGGCGGGCGCGGTCGCACGCGACGGTGAACGCCGCGACGCCAGTCGTTTCGGGCGATCTGGTGTTCCTCTCCGCGAGCTACGGGACCGGCGCGGTCCTGCTCCAAATTCGACCCTCCGGTCCGAAACAGGTGTGGTCCTCGGACGACGCCATGTCGAACCACTACGCGACAACGGTCCTGCGCGACGGATATCTCTACGGTTTTCACGGACGCCAGGAAGAAGGGCCAAGCCTGCGCTCGATCGAGTTCAAGACGGGAAAAGTGCAATGGAACCTGGACCGCTATGGAGCCGGTACCGTGACGCTCGCGGGAGACCGTCTGATTGTCGTGCGCGAGAACGGGGAACTGGTGGTCGCAGAGGCGAACCCGAAGGAGTTCCGATCTGTGGCGAAAGCACAGCTGCTTCCCGGAACCATCCGCGCGTATCCGGCGATCGCGGACGGCCGCCTTTATGTCCGCGACACGAAGACGCTCGCCGCGTTCGACCTCCGCAAGTAAGCGCTGGTATCCTGGTATTCATGGACTGTGAACGGCTGGCCGGACTCGCGGCCAACCTCGGCATCGGAAAGATCGGCCGGCATATTTTCCTCTGCGCGGACCAGACCAATCCGAAGTGCGCGTCGCTGGAAGATAGCGGCGCAACGTGGGACTACCTGAAGAAGCGCCTCGTGGAACTGGGCCTTGGGGCAGCCGATCCCGGTGTTTACCGGACTAAAGCCAACTGCCTGCGGATTTGCGAGGGCGGACCCATCGCTGTCGTCTATCCGGAAGGCACATGGTACCACTCGGTAACGCCGGAAGTGGTCGAGCGGATCATTCAAGAGCACCTTATTCAAGGCGTTCCGGTGAGCGAGTTCGCGATCGCCGCGAATCCGCTACCGGCCGCCACGCGCTGATGGCGAGGCGCATCATCGTCGCGATCGACGGCCCGGCGGGCGCGGGCAAGAGCACCATTGCACGCCGCGTGGCGCAGCGGCTCGACTTCACATATATCGATACCGGCGCCATGTACCGCGCGGTGGCGCTGTGGGCCATACGCGAAAAACTGGACCCGGCCGGCATGCAGCAGATGGAGGAATTAGCGAAGGCTGCGTCCATCGAGTTCGAGCCAGGCTCCGTTCGCGTGCTGCTGAACGGCGAAGACGTGACGGCTGCGATTCGGACCGACGAGGTGTCGAATGCCGCGTCGATCGTCTCCGCCATACCCGGCGTCCGGCGGGCGCTTGTTGAAACGCAGCGCGGGATCGGCGCCGCGGGAAACGTCGTGATGGAGGGGCGCGACATTGGTTCCGTGGTGTTCCCGGACGCGGCTGTCAAAGTATTTCTGGACGCGGACGCGGATGAGCGGGCGCGCCGCCGCCTGGACCAGACAGGCATCACCGACCGGGATGCTATTGCCGCTCAGATTAGCGAGCGCGACCGGCGCGACCGTACTCGCGCGGAATCGCCTTTGGTACAGGCTCCGGACGCGGTTTACCTCGATTCAACCGCGCTCTCGCACGAGGAGGTGGAAGAGGCTATCCTCAAACTCGTTCGCGCCCGCATGTCAAACGGAAAGGAATACCATTGAAAGAATTGTTAGTGATGAAGTTCGGAGGCACGAGCGTCGGCTCGGCCGAACGCATGCGCGCAGCGGCTGGAATCGCGATCGAGCAGGGTCGCCGGCGCCCTGTCCTGATAGTGGTTTCAGCTATGGCGAAAGTCACGGACCTGCTGCTTGACACGCTGCGCCATGCCGAGGGGGGCGACCGCGCGGGAATCGAGGAAAACTTCCGGGCGCTGCGCGCCAGGCACGAGGAAGCATGCCGCGAATTGCTGCCGGCTGAATTTCAGGAAGCAGCAATGTCGGGGATCGGCGAGTTGCTCGCGGAATTCGAGAGGATTGCGGGCGGAATTTTGATGCTCGCCGAGCGGCCACCCCGATCGGTGGATGAAGCGGTCGCTATCGGCGAGCGCCTGTCCGCGTTGTTGATTGCTGCCTTCCTGAACTCCCGGGGTACGCCCGCGCGGGCAGTGAACGCGGCGCACGTGATCGTGACGGACGCGTTGTTCGGCAACGCCTCGCCCATCCTCGAGCATACGCGCGAGAAGGCATGGGCGGTGCTCGCCTCGGCGATCGAAGAGGGCGTCCTGCCCGTCGTGACAGGCTTCAACGGCGCGACGGCGGATGGACGGCCTACGACGCTTGGACGCGGCGGGTCGGACTTCTCCGCATCGATACTTGCGGCTGCGCTTGACGCGGCCGAACTGTGGATCTGGACCGACGTGGACGGCATCATGTCGGCCGACCCGCGCCTGGTTCCGAGTGCCATCGTGCTCGACGAAATTACCTACAACGAAGCCGCGGAGCTCGCCTACAACGGCGCGAAAGTATTGCATCCGCGCACACTGGCGCCGCTCGTGGATAAGAGCATTCCGGTTTGGAGCAAGAATAGTTTCGCGCCTGAAAAGCCGGGCACGAGAATTGTGGCGAAGCTCGCCTCAGGACGCCAGACCAGGGCCGTCACGTCCATGGCGCGCGTCGCGCTCGTGAGCATGGAAGCGGCGGGCGCGACCATAAGCGGAACGCAGGTGATGGCCCGCGCTTTGGACGCGCTCGCACGGGCCAACGTCGAGGTGCTGGCGCTTTCGAGTTCAAGCTACCGGCAGAACTTCTGTTTTCTGGTGCGTGGGGAGGAGTTGCGGGCGGCGATGGAAAGCCTGGAATCAGCGCTCGCGCTCGAACTCGCGCATGAGTATCTGAAGCCATTGGAAGTAGACGAGAATGTCGGGCTGCTCGCGGTTGTAGGTGAAGGAATGCGCGGCACGCCGGGGCTCGCCGGTCGAATCTTCACGGCCATCTCGCAAGCGAGCGTGAATATTATCGCGATTGCGCAGGGATCGAGCGAATTGACGATCGCGATCGTGGTGCGGCGCGACGGTCTCGAAAAGGCGGTCCGCGCCGTGCACGAAGAACTGCACCTCGGCAACGGTGCTAGTGTATCCTGAATCAATGAGGAGATTTTAATGGGTTGCGGCAGTGGCGCGGGCGCTCCGGTATTCACGCAGATCAGCCCAGGTGGGCGGAGGGTTTTCTGCGTCAAGTTTCAGCGCGAGCTTGGGGGTCTTGACGAAGTTCCGTTTGAAGGCCATCCGCTCGGGCAAAAGATCTACGACAACGTGTCGAAAGACGCCTGGAAACTCTGGGTAGAACACATGAAGATGCTCATGAACGAGTACCGCCTGAACCTTGGGACCGCGGAGGCGCAGGAATTCCTGCTGAAGCAGATGGACGATTACTTCTTCGGAGAGGGCGCGGCGCTTCCTCCGGACTACGTCGCCCCGAAAACCAAGGGCTGATCGGCATATGCAATGCCCGGAAAGACTTTTGACGTTTGCATAGTCGGCTCCGGCGCGGCCGGCGGTGTCCTGGCCGCCCATCTGGCCTTCAACGGAGTGGATGTCGCACTGGTCGAAGGCGGGCCCCGCATCGACACGCGTACGGCGTTTAACACGCACGCCATGCCGTTTGAGTTTCCGAACCGTCACATACCGGTGATGCGTCCGGGCGTTGCGGGCTTCGATTCCGAGCGAAGCCGGGGTGTCGGCGGGAAGACCCAGACATGGAACGCGGTCGCATGGCGTCAAAGTCATCGCGATTTCAAAGGCGGCTCGATCGACGGGGCCGGCGTCGATTGGCCCATCGACTACACCGACCTTGCGCCTTATTACGAAGCGATAGAGCGTGAAGTTGGCGTCTGCGGCAATCTCGATGGGCTCGAAGACCTGCCGGACGGCGTCTTTCTGCCGCCAGTCCCGATGAAATGCAGCGATGTCATTGTCCAACGCGGAGCTGCGAAACTCGGCGTGAAAGTCATCCACGTTCGAAAGGCTACACGGAGCACACCTTCAGCGACGCGCCCCGCCTGCCACTTCTGCGGCAACTGCATGGCAGGGTGCGACGTTGTTGCCAAGTACAACTCGGCGGATGTTCATATCGTGCCCGCGATGAAGACGGGCCGCTTGCAGGTTTTTTCCGATTCGATTGCGCGCGAAGTCTCATTGTCGGACGAGAACAGGGTCACCGGGGTCAGGTTTCTGAACCGCACGACGCTTTCCGAAGGGGAGGTCCGGGCGCGCTCAGTGGTGGTGTCGTGCGGATGCGTGCAATCGGTCGCGTTGCTGTTGATGTCGAAATCGTCGCGCTACCCAGGAGGCCTCGCGAATTCAAGCGGCGAGCTTGGACGGAACTTCATTCCTCACTTCACGGGCGGTGTCCAATGCTTTCTGCGGGACCTGATCGGGAGACCCACGGAAAACGACGAGGGCTTTCTTGACCATGCCTACATCCCGTCTTTCATGCATACCCGGAAACGCGACTACGCGCGCAGCTTCGGCGTCCAATTCAATTATCAGAACCGGCGCGGCGTGGGATGGGCACGGTCAATGCCCGGTTTTGGGAAAGCGTTCAAGCAATCCGTGAAAGAGCGCTATCCAGCGTTCCTGACATTTTCGCCCTATGGCGAAATGCTGCCTAAGAAGGACACATTCATCGACCTCGACACGGAAAGGAAGGATGCGTACGGACTCCCGCTGGCGCGGCGCCATGTGGCTTACGGCGAAAACGACATGAAGATTTTCCGGGACATGCAGCGGTGGTCCGTGGAGATTCTGAAATCCGCCAACGCCGAGATCCTGACGGTCTACGATAAACCCGCCACGAACCATGAATTGGGTGGCTGCCGCATGGGTACGGATGCGCGAACGGCTGTGCTTGACGCCAACTGCCGCTCGCACGACGTGCGGAATCTTTACGTTGTGGACGGCAGTGTGTTTCCCTCGGCTTCGGAGAAGAATCCGACTCACACAATCATGGCGCTCGCCGCCCGGACGGCGACTCACATCGCCGAAACGCTGCGCAAAGGAGAGATGTAATTGGACTCCCGGCGAGACACACTAAAGATTATCGGCGCCATCGGCACGACCTGTGCGTTCCCCTTCGGCGCGGACGAATTGTACGGCCAGCACGCGCATGTTCCCACGGATGCGAAAGTAGCGGATTCCGCTCCGTACAAGCCGAAATTCTTGTCGGAGGGCGAATTTGCAGTTATCTCGCGGGTCGCGGATCTGATCATTCCGAAGACGGATACGCCGGGAGCGGTCGAGGCTGGCGTGCCGGCTTATATCGACTCCGTCGCCGCCGCGAACGACCGTCACCACGGCGTCCTCCGCGCGGGATTGCGGTGGCTCGAATCAAAGAAATTTCTGAAGCGGAGTGAAGCCGCTCAGATTGCCCTGCTCACGCCGTTGAGCGAGGCAGTGGACAAGAACCGGGTGAAGACTCCCCCGCAGCGATTCTTCCTTGTGGTCAAGAACATGACCGCGGACGGGTATTACACGTCGCGAATCGGGCTTGTGCGGGAACTGGGGTACAAAGGTAACACCGTGCTCTCGCGGTTCCCGGTTTGCGAGCATCCGGAACATCAGGGATAGCCTCCGTCAGCCGAGGTAATTCATGATACAGGTACGCCGCATCACTGGCCGTTGGGTGGCCGGATTCGGGGCTCTCTGCTTAGCTTCTGGGATTCTGCCGTGGCTGGGCCTCAGGCAGGCCCGCGTTGAGCCGCGAGTTTACCGGATCGGGTGGCAGGTCAGCCCGCCGTTTCAAGCGCCAGGCGCGGACGGCCGGCCAACGGGCCTCTCCATGGATTTGGTCCGTGACGCAGCACTACGGCGCGGAATTCAACTGGCGTGGGTCAGGGCAGAAGGAAACCCGATCGACTCGCTGCGATCCGGGAAACTCGACTTGTGGCCCTACATGACACTTACTCCCGAGCGGACTGGTGTCGTTCACATCACCGCACCCTACATGCAAACGGAGTTTGTGCTCCTGGTGCGCGAATCGAGTCGATACAGGAGGGTCCGGGACCTGACAGCCGGAACTATTAGTGCCCCGGCCTTGCCGATTGAAACGCAGCAGGTGCGCAGCCTGCTGCAGGAGGCAAGGATCGTTTCACGGACGGACCTGGTGGAAATCGTCAATGATGTGTGTGCGGAAGGCTCGGATGCCGCATTTCTGAAAGCCTCCTCGGCAGTCGCGGTTCTTCTTGCCGCGGGAGGATGCCCGGGCCGGCCCCTACGCTGGATCCTGGTACCAGGGAGGTATGCGCGCATTGGAATCGGCGCTTCGTTCGGGGCGCGTGCCGCGGCGGATGCCCTCCGGGAGGAGATCGGGGTCATCGCGGCCGAGGGCGGCCTTCGCGAGAATCTCGGCCACTGGGGCTACATGTCGGGCATGGATATCGAGGGAATGGAAGCGCTGCTGACTGCCCAATGGCGGGAGCGTTGGCTAACCGCGGGCTTCGTTCTCTCCACTTTGTTGCTGGCGCTCACCTTTTGGCAGGCGCTCCGAATCCGGCGGGAAAGGAACCGGACGCGCGAAGCTGAACATGCGTTGCGGAAAGCTGAGCAGAAACTGCGGCTGATGGCCGACAACCTGAAGGAGATGGTGGTGGCCTACGATGCGGACAGAAAACTCATCTACGTAAACTCCGCGGTTGAGTCCCTGACTGGATATTCAGTATCGGAACTCGAAGCTCGCGCCTTTATCAACTGGATCCATCCCGACGACCGGCCCCGCATGATGTCCCTCTGGGAGCAGTTGTTCAAAGGGGCGAGTTTCCAGGACCAGGAGTACAGGCTGATTGCCAAAGACGGCACAATGAAGTGGGCAACGAGTACATGGAGCCCGATTCTCGATGAAACCGGGCGGCAGATCGGAGTACAAGGTTGCGAACGCGAAATTACGAAGCGAAAACTTGCCGAAGACGCGCTGCGCGAGTCCGAAAGCCGGTTCCGGGGCCTCCTCGAAAACGTGGATCTCATGGCCGCGATATACGACCTGCATGGTAACTTCACGTTTTGTAACGACTACTCGCTGTCAAAGCTTGGATGGACGCGAGAAGAACTTATCGGATCGCACGCTACCCGAGTTCTGCCGCAGGAACGTCACGCGCGGATTATCCGGCTGTTCGAATCCGTCGCGCAAACAGGCGAGCCGTCCAGTTGGTCTTCCCAGCCGACAGTCCTGACGAAAGCCGGCAAGCCTCTATACCTCGAGATGAGCAATGTGACGCTGTGCGATTCCCGCGGTGAACCAGTGGCCGTTGCCGCTCTGGGCACGGATGTCACCGAGCAGCACGCACTGCAGGAACACTACTTGCAAGCGCAGAAACTGGACAGTGTCGGCCGCCTGGCTGGCGGCATCGCGCACGACTTTAACAACCTTCTCACTGTGATCAACGGGTACAGCGAAATGGCTTCCAGGAGGCTGCCAGCCGGGGATCCGATCCGGTCTCAGATTCAGGCGGTCCGCGACGCTGGCGAGCGTGCCGCCGATCTCACGTCGCAACTGTTGGCATTCAGCCGGAAGCAGGTCACGCAGCCGCAGGTTCTCAATCTGAACGCGGTGGTCGCCGATTCGGAACGGATGCTAAGGCGGCTGTTGGGTGAGGACATCGAACTGGTTACCAGCCTGAACCCCTCTGGCGGGTGGGTGAACGCGGACCCCGGACAGATACACCAGATTCTGATGAACCTCGCGGTCAATGCGAGGGACGCAATGCCGGGCGGCGGCAGGCTTACCATCCGGACATCGGAAATTGCTTTCGATGCCACTTACCTTCCCGACGATCCGCTTACCATGCGGGGGCCGTGCATCCTTCTGACCATCAGCGACACCGGGACCGGCATTGATCCGGAGACCCTTAAGCACATCTTCGAGCCCTTTTTTACGACGAAAGGAATTGCTAATGGAACTGGACTGGGCCTTTCCATCGTTTACGGCATCGTCGAGCAATGCAGCGGACGAATTTCAGTTGATACCGAACCGGGCCAAGGGACGACCTTCGGAATCTATCTGCCCCGCGTCGACCGGGCGGCCGCTACGGGATACGATGCGTCCGGCGGGGGTGAGTCGCGTGGATCAGAAACCGTACTTCTGGTTGAAGATCAGGCGGAGGTACGGGACCTGACCAAAGTCGCGCTGCAATCCTTCGGCTACGTGGTTGCCGAGGCTCCGGATAGCGCTCAGGCGCTCGCCTGGCTCGCGGAACATCCGGAACCGGTTCACCTGCTGCTGACGGATGTGGTGCTCCCAGGGATGAACGGGCGGCAACTGGCGGCAAAGGTCAGCGAACTGCGGCCCGAAATCAAGGTGCTCTACATGTCGGGTTATACCGACGATGTGATCGTGCGCCGTGGAGTTCTCGAAGCTGGTGTATCGTATCTCGCAAAACCCTTCAAGCTCGAGGCGCTCGCAAACAAAGTTCGGGAAGTACTGGATGCCGTTCGCACCAACGACGCGCTCGATGGCGCCGTCCGCTGACGGGAATTCTGAAACGAACGCGAGCGGATCAGCACTTTCGCTACGGGGAAGTCAGGCGTTATTCCTCGAACTTCACTAACACACAATACTGGACCTCAGAATTCAGACCAGGCAATAAGTTACCATTTCGGCGGAGTCGTTGGGCCAGGAGAGAGGATGACGACGACGCGAAAGCGGTACAGTCCGAAGTTCAAAGCGAAGGTGGCGGTAGAGGCTATCCGCGGAGAGCGTCCGCTGAGCCATTTGGCCTGGCAGTACCAATGTGCACGCGGTGCAAATCGGGCAGTGGCGAAAGACGGCGAGGGAGTAGATGCCGGATCCATTCGGAGATGGGCACAAGCAGAAGCGTGCGGGAGAGGAGGTGGAAAAGGACCCTTAAATAATGAGGAGATCGGGCGGCTGAAGGTGGAGTTGGACTGGCTCAAAACTAAGGAGGTCTGCTGGACTGAGCCAGGGGCGCGAGCAGGTGGAACCGGGCAATGCAGAGATCAGTACGCGGCGGCAGTGCGAACTATTGGGGGTGAATCAGCCCGGTCTGTGCTACGAGCCGGCGGGAGAACCTGAAGCTGATGCGGAGCGGCTGAAGCTGTTGCCTGTGGGATGGCGCACCCGGACGGCGGGATGAAGTGGGTATGGCGTACGTGGAATTCCGATTCTAATGAGACCGATCGGCCTGTATGGCGGGGAGCGCGAACTTTCGGGGCGAAGGCTCGCTGAAGAAGGCCCACCAAAATCGGAAAGCCGGTTCCGGGTACTTCTGGAGAAGGTTCCACTCGTTGCTGCCACGAATAACTTGCGCCGCAGCAGACATTTTTCGACGTCCACTCGCTTTGGCGGCTATGAAGGCTCTAAGGTTCGATCGAGAATCGGCAGGCACGGGCGAACTTTGCGCGGCTGTGAACTCCATTTAGGATCCATCCTAAATGGCTGGATACCCCGCCCGGCCATGGAATAGGCGCCCACCCGCCATCCCATTCTTCGCTCGTCGCAGGCTTCACGACTCAGGAAAGCTTGTAAGACAAGTGTCGGCAGATACAGGTGAGCGGCCACAAGGCGACGTTTCGCGGGCGTGCGCGTCTCGGATGGCTCAGGTTATCGGATACATCGCCCGGGTACTCCTGAAGGGACAGCCACGAGCGTCCCGTCATCACCGCCGCGTTTGGCCAGCGCCAATTTCGGGAGGGGTTGCGGCGCATCGTCAGTGCGCCGGTTGGGACGGGTACAAGAGCAGAGTTCCCCTAGTACTTCCGGATGTCCTGGTCAGTTGCAAAATGTCCCCCGAAGACTCATACTCAGGTTTTCCGCCTAGTGTCTAGTTGCATTAGTTCTGGTACTACTGTATGTTGAGTCATGCGCCGAAAGTCCGCGAAATTTCAGCTCAGCGACGAAGAGATGAAGACCTTAGAGGGATGGACCCGCCAAGGCAAGACGGAGCACCGTTT